>MAXP01000001.1 GCA_001751085.1 Desulfobacterales bacterium C00003060
CTCCATGAATACTATTTTGACAATCTCGGAGGAGACGGTAATCTTGATACAGGGGAAAAGCTTGCACACGAGATTCACGAAGCTTTTGGCAGCTATGCAAGCTGGGAAAAGGACTTCAAAGCGATCGGTGCTATGCGGGGCATTGGCTGGGTAGTGTTCTATCAGGATTCTGTGACTCGCCAGCTATTCAACTTGTGGATTAATGAGCACGATGTGGGCCACCCCGCAGGTTGCAATCCAATTTTGGTGATGGATGTTTTTGAACACGCCTTCATGTTGGACTACGGGCTCAAACGAGCCGATTATATCCAGGCCTTTTTCAAAAACATTGACTGGAACGAGGCGGCGAAGCGCCTGCTATAATTAAACGTCTCGGAATTTCTACAACCTATCGAACTTATAGGAGTTTTGTGAGGTCTGAGCTTTTGCCTCGCACTGGAATGATGGACACGTAGTGAAGCTGTGCGCTATGTGCTATGTTGGTTGTAAAAAGAAGTTCGCCCATTCCAATTGCGCAGCGAAGCGGAGCTAACTCGAATGGATGAGGCAAAAAGGAGCGGTCGAGACTTGAAACGCAAGGTCTTGGCCCTGCTTCAATCAGACAAATTTGACCAGGATTTGGTGGAGTTATGCCAATTGCCGGCCCGCCAGGTGATCAATCCGCTTTTTTCCTTTCTTCTCAGCACAGATGAAGAAACAAAATGGCGGGCGATCACGGCCATGGGTGCAGTGGTGGCCAATCTTGCCGAGAAGGACATGGAGTCGGCGCGGGTGGTTATGCGCCGACTCATGTGGAGCCTGAACGATGAGTCAGGGGGCATCGGTTGGGGTGCTCCCGAGGCTATGGGCGAAATCATCGCTTCTCATGAGGGCCTGGCAAAGGAATATACCAATGTTCTGATTTCGTATGTGTGGGAAGACGGCAATTTTCTGGAATATGAACCCTTGCAGCGGGGTGCTGTGTGGGGGATTGGCAGGGTGGCCCAGGCAAGGCCCCACCTGGTGCAAGACGCCATCCCCCATCTTCTTCCATATCTGGAGTCAGGAGATGCCACGGTCCGGGGCGTGGCGGCATGGACAGTGGGTTTACTTGGGGCGAAGGCGGCCCGGCCACAGCTTGAAGTGCTTTTGGGTGACGAGGCAGAGGTGCCGCTTTATATGGATGACAGGTTGATGGTTCGCTGCGTCGGTGACCTGGCCAAAGAGGCCCTGGCTGGAATCAGGCGTACAAAAGGGCCACCCACATGAAAAGCGGTGGGACTTTTCAGTAAGCGATTTTGCATGGAAGGCTTAAAGCTCACCAACTGGAGCGTCTATCCGGAATATACCTCGGAAGGTTATAAATGGCGATTTTCTCGGTGAGTCATGAGCATCAAGAGCAAGGCGCGAAGGCGCGGAATAGCTGGCTATTGCAAGCCTGAGCAACGCGGCTATTGATGTTCATGGCCGGCGAAAAAGTGTCATTTGTGGCCTTTCGAGGTATTACTATCCCGCCAATCCTAATCATCTCGCAAAAAGCCTAATTACTGCCATGGCGGTAAAACGTAGGCGTCAAGTCAAGAATCTGGTCTAATAAAGAAATAACTTGCAAGCTTTACCTTTATAGCGGTAGAATAGCGCTGTTTAACTTCTAAGTAGTGCCCGAATGAAAACCAATAAAGCAATATGTTACCGCTATAATGCAAACCGAAGATTTTCAATTAAATTAGTGCCCGACCGAAAACTGTTATTTTCCCCAATTTTGGCGTCAGGCTCAGATTTTAGTCCTCAAAATACATAGTGTATTCCCGCGGTTAAAATCCTCACCTTCCTTGAACTTGGAAAAAATTCCTGATTTTGGTTAAGATACTAAGTAATGGTGAAGTGAATGGAAAGGTATAACAGAAAAGAAGTTGGTAAGCGACGTACCTTCGGGATTATCAGTCATCCTGATGCGGGAAAAACCACGTTGACTGAAAAGCTCCTCCTTTTCGGAGGCGCAATCCAGCAGGCCGGGGCTGTCAAGGCCCGTAAGGCAGCCAGACATGCAGTGAGCGACTGGATGGAAATCGAAAAGGAACGCGGGATCTCGATAACAACATCTGTAATGAGGTTCAGATACAACGGGTTTGAAATTAACCTGCTGGATACCCCTGGGCATCGGGATTTTTCAGAGGATACCTACAGGGTCCTTACTGCCGTTGACAGCGCATTGATGGTAATTGACAGCGCCAAAGGGGTCGAGCCTCAGACTGAGAAACTGATGGAAGTTTGCAGGATGAGGAATACCCCTATAATAACATTTATAAACAAGCTTGACCGTGAAGGAATGGGACCCCTCGATATCCTGGATGATATCGAGAACAAACTTCAGATTGAATGCGTGCCCCTGTCCTGGCCCATCGGTATGGGCAAGAGGTTCAGGGGGGTCTACAACCTGTACCATCATGAGCTTCACCTGTTTACTCCCGGAAAGGACACGGCAAAAAGGAACGGAATCGTCATAAAAGACCTGTCTGATTCCAGGCTGGATGAATACCTTGACAGTCAGGCCCAGGAACTTCGTGATGACATAGAGTTAATTGAGGGGGCTGCCAACACGTTTGAGCTTGAACATTACCTGAATGGAAATCAGACCCCGGTCTTCTTTGGAAGCGCAATTAATAATTTCGGTGTGAAAGAGATGCTCGATGCTTTTGTGGAGATGGCCCCTC
>MAXP01000002.1 GCA_001751085.1 Desulfobacterales bacterium C00003060
CACCAAAATGTCAAAATTGCGGCGATAAAATGACATTTGTGTGCCATGAGAGGGGACCACCAAAGGAAAACGAAGTTTTTGGATGCAAATTACCCGATTGGGATTATTCAATGCTTAGCCAGAGCTACAACCGATTTTCACACGAAGGTTGCTTTCTTGTTTGGAATCGTCACACCTTAGATTATACCACATAGCGCGCAGAGCCGCGTAGAAGACTTACACAGTCTCGAAACTCTTGAGCGCTCCGTGGTATAAATCACTTGATTTTCAGACAGTGCCGCTCGCGGGCTTCCGTTCGTGAGATTGTATGCAGCGATCGGGCTGACAACCCCCTCTGGCATCCGAAATCCTTATTACATTTCAAGCATAAGAGACTCAAACTGGGTGGGTGTGGTAACTCTAAGAATTGTGGGTGAAACCCTCCTGCCCGAGAGAACGTGACAAAAGGGGTCAACTCATGAAATCCGGACACAACACCAGACAGGATCAACCGATTGTAAATGTTGCAGATGACACATCCGACGATCTTTCGCGCACACCCGCTTGCGCCGCCAGCCTGTACCGCAGCAGACATCCCGACTGCAAAAATGGGGCGGTGCGATGAACGCCCGCAGAAGCAACCCGGGGAGATGGCGCAGCACGACAGTCTTGATCGCTTTTGCTGCAATGCTTGCGATCTGCACCTCGCCTGCCCTGGTATCGGCACTCACCTGCGACTGCGGCGACATCTGCGTCAACACATCCGGATGGTGGCGTGACGGCAGCGCGCTCAATGGTAGCGGTACGCCGATACAGACGGCGATCAATGCCGCGAGTGATGGCGAGACGATATATGTGTGGAACGGCAGCTACACCGAGGACGTAAACGTGAACAAGCGGCTCACGCTTGTAGGTGAGAGCGCGGATGTGGTGACTGTGACGAACAGCACAGCCGATCATCACGTCTTTGCTGTGACCGAGGATTACGTGAACATATCAGGGTTCACAGTGACCGGGGCGATAGGTGTTACTAATTCATATCTCAGTGGGATTTATCTCGACGGTAGGCAGCACTGCAATATCTCAAACAACATCGCATTAGGTAATCACTACGGCATCTACATAGATTATTCGAGCAACAACACAATTCTGAACAACACCGCGGAATCGAACCACTACGGCATCTTCCCGCGACATTCGAGCAACAACACAATTCTGAACAACATCGCGGAATCGAACAACCGCGGCATCTACCTATTTAATTCGAGTATCAACAAATTTCTGAACAACATCGCAAACTCAAACAGCTACGGCACCTACCTGCATTCGTCGAGCAGCAACACGTTTGCGGACAACACCTTTAGCTCAAACGGCTATGGCATCCGCCTGAAATTTTCGAGCGACAAAAACACATTTCTGAACAACATCGTAGACTCGAACACCAACTTCGGCATCTACCTGACTTCTTCGGGCAGCAACACACTTCTGAACAACACGATGTCGGGCAACAAATATAACTTCGGTGTTGATGGTACCAGTCTCTCTGAATACATCCAGACTATATACACGAATAATACGGTGGACGAAAAACCGATCTATTACTGGGTAGATCACCAAGATGGGCAGATTCCAACCGATGCTGGCTATGTCGGAGTCGTGAACTCCACGAACATCACGGCCGTGAACCTGACACTAACAGATAACATGCAAGGGGTGTTATTCGCATACACGGAGAATTCGAGAATAGAGAATGTTACCGCAAACTCGAACTTCCGCGGCATCTACCTGGATTCTTCGAACAACAACACAATTCTGAACAACGATGCAGACTCGAACATCCGCGGCATCTACCTGGATTCTTCGAACAACAACTTACTTCTGAACAACACCGCAGACTCGAACGACGAATACGGCATCTACCTGACTTCTTCTGTCAACAACACAATTCAGGAAAACACCGCAGACTCGAACAACAACTACGGCATCTACTTGACATCTTCGAGCAGCAACACGATCTACAACAACCACTTCAACAACACCAATAACGCCTACGACACCGGGAACAACATCTGGAACATCACACCCACAGAAGGAACAAACATCATCGGCGGGTCATGGCTTGGCGGGAACTACTGGTCCGATTATGCAGGCAACGATACGGAAGATGGTGACGGTCTGGGCGATGTCCCGATTCCATACAACTCATCTGGCAATATCGTTAACGGCGGCGACTACCGTCCGCTGTTAAATCCTCCGGAACCGAATATAACATCTTCCGCGCCGGAATCTCCGGTCAATGACGCATACGGCACCTGGCAAACATTCAACGTAACCGTTGACCAGACCGTGAACGTGACATGGTAT
>MAXP01000003.1 GCA_001751085.1 Desulfobacterales bacterium C00003060
CCGCATCGGATGACAGCACCCCCCATAATGCGCCAATGAAAAGCCTTTCAGATATGGAAAAGAAATATATTATGCAGGCGCTAAGAAAAACCAATTGGAATATCTCCGGAAAAGACGGAGCTGCTGAGCTTCTCGGACTGAACTCCAGCACTCTTCGCGGGCGGATGCGAAAACACGGGATTCACCGCCAATCCTTTAAACCTTGACCCTGGGTGTAAATCATGGCCGTTGGCAAGGTGTGGCTTTCTGTTCTTTTCTCAAGGCGTACGCCGCAAACCAAATCCGAGCCAACAGTATTGATTTACACCCCTTGACCCTTTTATACGTCATATTTGACCGTCATATTTGACCGAATACGTCATATATGATGTATTTTATGCTTTCCTCACAAATCTCAAACTGCTTCCCTTCAACATTTTTATCAATTTATTCTTAATGTTATAAAATATTACGGTCTATCTCCAAGCGTTGGCACAAGTCTTGTAATCCAAATGCAAGGAAGCTGTTTTTTCTCAGTTTAACAGGGTTAGTTTAGGAGAGGCAGATCAGTCAATGGAAATGCTGCAGATAACAATCCATGCCCGTGACGACAAGCGAAAGGAGTTGTTGCGCGCATGCCGGCTAATAACCGATGAAACCCGTCAGGAAAGCGGTTGCAAAAGCAGCCAACTTTCTCAGAATAACGATAACAAGAACATCATTACACTTGAACAAAAATGGGAGCAACGGTCCTTTCTGAATGACTATTTTCGCTCGGATCATTTCAGTGTACTGCTTGGCGCAATGAAATTACTGGGCCGGACCTATGATATTCGAATAAATGGAGGCAATCAAAAAGAAGGGAGGGATGCTGTTAAACGTGTAAGAGGAAGTTGAATTAATTAATCCGTTATAAATCTTAATCATCCGGTGTAATTAAAAAGTAAAGAAAAGGAGGTACCAAATGAGTAAATTAAGATTTCTATTTACATTAACTGTGATTCCTGTCCTGGTGTTATCCCTTGCCGGGAATGCCCTGGCAAAAGGACCAGCCGAAATCATTCATGACGCCGAATATTATGTCTTGGAGGCCCAACATGGAAAAAAATGGGCTGCTGAGGACAAAGAGCTTGACAAGATCCTGAAAAAACTGCGCAAGAAGCACGGAACCCCGCCCAACATCATCCACATCATGTGGGACGACACCGCCGTCGGTGAGGTCGGTGTCCCGCAAATCCAGAAGGCGCGTGGTTGGGAAACACCGAAGATCAACAAATTCTCCGCAGAGGGCATCTACTTCGCGCGGATGTACACGGAACCTTCCTGCACCCCGAGCCGGGCAGCGGTTATGACCGGGCGACATGCTGTGCGCAACGGCATGTACAACGTCGGCTTCCCCTATGAGTATGGTGGTCTGGCTGCCGATGAAGTGACCATGGCCGAAGTGTTGAGCCAGGCAGGATATGCGACTGCCTTCTATGGCAAATCACACATGGGCGACGTCGAATCAAGTTACCTGAATAATCAGGGCTTTGACGAAGCATTATGGACGCCGTACAACCAGGTGCCCAGCATGTATCCCCCCGAGTTCGAACGGGCGGGCGCAATCCGACCGGGTAGCCTGAACGATAATATCACACCGAACGATCCCTACGACATCGACAAGGGCTGGAAGCCCACGGGTTATGTCTGGGCGCTCGAGGGCGTAAAGGGCGGACCTGTCAGAGAGTGGGGGAAGGCTCCAGATATCAATGACTACATTGCCATGGATGGCGAATCCCAAAAACGTCTCTCCGCCTTCATGAAAAAGAATGTCGAGGCCAAGAAGCCATTCTATGCCGCTTACTGGCCACAGATGACGCCTTTCACGGGTTTCCCTGAAAAGATTACCGTTTCTGCCGGGATGTTACAGGAAGCAATTGCTCGCTTTGATATATACGTCGGCAAACTCATGGAAGAGCTGAAGACTCTGGGCATCGAGGAAAATACGCTCGTCATCCTGATGGCCGACAATGGCCCAATGATCCACCATGGTCCCGTCGGTATGGTCGAGACCCTCTATCGCGGCGGCAAGGGCGACTTCCTCGAAGGTGGCGTTCGTGTAACTGCGCATGCACGTTGGCCCGGTGTCATCGAAAAAGGTCAAATTATCGGTGATATCATTCACGAGACGGACCTCTTCACCACCTTCGCTAACCTTGGCGGTGCAAAAAAGTATATCCCGACCGATCGCATCATCGACGGAGTCGACCAGACAGCGCTGTTCCTGAAGGGCGATACGTACAGCCGGCGCGACTACGTCTTCATCTACACCGGTGACCAGCTTGCGGCAACTGTAAAAGGTCGCTACAAGCGCGACTGGCGCAACGCTATACCTGGGCTGAGTGGTGCGGAGTTCTACGACCTCTACAACGATCCGCGCGAAGTTTATCCCTTTATGCTTCAGTTGTTTCCGGCCAAGACGATGTTCTCCATCATGAAAACCCGCCATCTAATGATGAAGGCGGCCTACCCGGACAAGGGGCAAAATCGTGACTTTCCGTTCAAGAATGTCGTGAATGCGCGGCCGGAAACGATCGCAGCATCCAAACCGCGCCTCGACCCCAAGAAGCTTCCGTTCGATCCGCGTGAAGCCATTATGCAGGTACCTGAATGGGATAACCTTGATCGAGGCTGGGGCGTTCCATAGTTGACGCTCCTAAAATGGCGGGGTTTACAAGAACCCCGCCTTATGATGCAAACTATAAATAGGGGGACATCTTAAAAATGATCGGGGTCACAAGTCTGCTCTTGATTCTTGGTTAAAATTAAATTCAGAGTTTGCCTTGTAGCGTTTGCTTTGGTCTCTCTGATAGACGTGTTCGCCGTTGGGTCATTTTCTTAAGAACATGACCCAACGGCAACCCAACATTCTTAAAGAAAGGTTTATCATGTATAAAAAATGGCTCATACTAATAGTTTTCGCAGTGTTTGTCTGTATGGCTCAACCAGCGGCTGCCCAGGAAGATCAGGAGGCCGGACAGGAGGATCTGGCAAAAAAATCTCAAAACCCAGTGGGAAACATGATCAGTGTCCCCAT
>MAXP01000004.1 GCA_001751085.1 Desulfobacterales bacterium C00003060
TAATACTGATGTGGTTCAAGAATGCTATTGAAAATCAGCAATCGAAAAAATAGAGGAGGGTCGACCGGTGGACAAAATAGTGATTGTTACCAACAGACCACAGCCTGATCATAGTTTATTCGGGTTGCTGAACACCCTGTTTCCTGAGTGTGAGGTCGATATTGTTTCAAGGCAGACAGGGACTTTTGAGGAGGATCCGGCCGGCTGTTCTTCAGGCTCCTTTACGGCTCACACCACAGGGGAAGGGCCTGATGGCAAGCATTAGTGTAGAGTGACGCGCCATTTCCAACTCAATTCTGCGCCTTCGCGCCTTGCTTGTGATGCTCAGGACTGACCGAGAAAATCGCCATTTATAACCTTCCGAGGTATAACAAGAGATTGAAAGAGATACTTTTTCTATTTTTTGGACTTTTCTATTTAGTGGGCTTGATCGTCTTCCGGTTGAAATTCATCAAGGATCGAAACCCGAATACTGCCCTTTTGATTGATCTGTTAAGATGGATTGGATGAGCGCAAATGCAATAATCCGGGATGGTTCCCTGATCCGTGATATGCGAAGCAGTCATGACCACCGGCCCAGCCGGTGGCTTGATTACGCCCTATAAGGGCATTGTTACTGACACCCCTTAAGGGGATACCAACTCTTTGCAGGTGCGCTGATCTGTGGCCAAGTTGTTAGATTTATGGCAGCCTATTTGTCAGTATCTTCTTCCTCGATACTGGCACCCTTAAAAGGGTCTTTGTCTAAATCAGAATCGTACGCATCCATTACAGATTCATTGCTCTGTTGGTTCTTTATATATCTTCGGATCTTAGCCTCATCCAAACCAACGGTGTTGACGTAATAGCCACGTGCCCAAAAAGAATTGCCCTTAAAATTGCGTCTCAGTCGGCTGTACCTTTCAAAGATGATCATGGTACTTTTACCCTTATGATATTTACACTCCCAAACGGTATGTGCTAAGCTTTTTTTCACTCCTTTCGTATCAGGCCACAGATTCAGCACTGTTGCTATCGTACGGAAGGGGTGTTTATGTCAAATACTATAGCATAGCTTTTGCCATTCTCCCCGGCATAGCCGGGGGCTTAGCGATGGAGTTATTTGTGGGTAACGATGACAGTTTTTGGTCCAGATGAACCGTTGTTCGTGCGTGGTCGAACATGTAACGCAGAATCATGATGCCACAAATATTTCGTGTATATCACAGCGTAGGGAACCGTCCCAATAATCCGGGCCTGTAAGTCGGGAAAAACAAGATGATGAAAAAGAAACGTGTATTGGTCATTGGGCACCGGGCACCAGATAGTGATGCAGTCTGTTCCGCTATAGGGTATGCGTACTTCAAGAATCATCTGGATAAGACGCGGTTGTATGTTCCTTGCCGGGCTGGTCCATTGAATGAGGAAACGACCTTTGTTCTCGAAAAGTTTAATCTGGAAACACCCCTGCGTGCAGACAGCGTTGCAGCCACAGTGGAGGATATGGATATAGAAAAACCGATATCTGTCTCGCCGGAACAGACCATGATGGAGATCGCCCATCTGATCAAGGATAGGACCATCCAGAGCTTCCCTGTAGTAGACGCGGAAAACAGGCTCCTCGGTATCGTGGATAAGTTGGATATAGCTGTCCACTATGTGGAACGGCTGGAGATAGAGAGCTTGTCAGCCACGCCTATTGATTTGAGCCACTTGATGTCTGCCCTGCAGGGAAAAATCTTGGCGAACACCAGGAAGATGAAGGCGCTTTCAGGTGAGATATTTGTTGCTGCTTCGCAGAGAGGAACCACTATCAACAGGACAAGGCCAGGCGATATCGCTATTTTAGGAGATAGGGCCGATGTGCAGATGGATCTAATCAAGGCAGGATGCTCGGCCCTTATCATCACCGGAGATCATCCGGTTAGTAACGAAGTTTTGCAATTGGCCAGAGAGAAAAAGGTATTGGTAATCAGTTCGCCCCACCGGACTTTCGCTACTGCCAGGCTGATCAATTTGTGTATGCCTATCTCACATCTTATGTCAAAAAGCGTACCCACGGTCGGATTGACAACCACCGTGAATGAAGTAAGAGAAAAGATCCTGGAATCTAAATATCGCTGCTTAATGATTGTTGATGATGATAATCATCTGATCGGTACCATAACCCGGAGCGATCTCCTTGAACCAATCCAAAAGCAGGTGATCCTGGTGGATCACAATGAAATATCACAGGCTGTTGATGGCATACAAGATGCTGATATCTTGGAGATTATGGACCACCATCGGGTTGGAGATATCTCGACCATAAGACCCATTACTGTTTATAACGAACCAATCGGGAGCACCTGCACCATAGTGGCTGGTCAGATATTCTTGCACCGGATTGAGATGATTCCGGATATTGCCGGTGCTCTTTTATCAGGGATACTATCGGATACACTACTGCTGACGCTTTCCACCGCTACCGGGAAAGACCGAGAAATGGCCAAGAAACTGGCCGACGTTGCCGAGCTCGACTTGACTACCTTTGGGAAGGAATTGTTAACATCAAGTATGAACTTCAAGGGAAAGACTCCCCGAGACATCCTTTTTCAGGATTTCAAGACTTATCATTTTAATGGAAGGAAGATCGGGGTTAATCAAGTGATGAGTTTGGATATCGAAGAAATAACGGGCATTGAGCCGGAACTAAAGGCGGAGATGGAAAGACTTTGCCGGGACGAGGCGTACCATATGGTAGCCATGCTGATAATGAATCCGGTGGAAAAGAAGGGTGAAGAAATAATCGTCAAGGGTGACACGAGGGTTATTGAAAAGGCCTTTGGGGTGAGGGTAGAGAATGATAAATGCTTTATTCCAACGATTATGTCACGCAAAAAAGATTTTATCCCCAGGATAAGCAGGTGCCTCACGAGCTGATCTCATATGCCCCTGCAAGAAACTTCAGATGCAACCCTTGCCCGCTACCATCCAGTTAGTGCCCATCCATCAATCGCATATCCCTTAAGAATTCATGAACAGGCTGCATACTTGCCAGGCCCTTAGACTTTTTGCGTTTCAAATTATAAACGATCTGGACTGGCGCTGTATCATTTAGAAAGTTCTGAAAACGCAATAATGATGGAGAAAATCTATCATCACTTACTTTTACTTCAATCATCTTTACTGGTCTGTTGTTAATAACAGGGAGAAAATCTACTTCATGTTTCTCTTTGTCCCTGAGATAATGGAGCGCCGTCTTACTGCCTGTTGTGTCTTCAATAAAGTGGAGTTCACGTAATAGAGAACATGTAACAATATTTTTCAGTCTTGCGCCAATATTCCCTTCAACTGCTCCAGTGTCATACAGATAATATTTCGATTCTTTTAAAAGACTGCGGGCTATATTTTTATGATAGGGACGGACCGGAAAAATAATATACAGGTTTTCCAGAATCTGCAGCCAGTGTTTCACGGTATGGATAGATACCTGAAGATCATTTGCCAGAGATGTATATGAGGTAGTAGAGCCAACACGCGTTCTCAATAAATCGATCAGTATTTCGATAGATTTAATATCTCTTACTCTTTCTAAATCCAAAAGGTCTTCCCTGACAATTGTGTCAGTATGTGTTCTCCGCCAGCGTTTTGCAAAAGTTTCACTGTTTTTTAAATATGGTTCCGGAAAACCGCCGAGTTTGATTAATTTATCCAGCGCAATTTCAGATTTTTCATTAAGATGCTTACAGATTTCTTTAACTGTCAATGGATGCAGGCGATAAGGGAAAAAACGCCCTGCCAGTGATTCCCCCCCCTTTTTATATGTATCCAGCCTGGCCGAACCAGTGACTAACAGCGAAGGTGAATTCCCCTCTGTATCATATACGCCTTTAATCCATGATTTCCATTTCTTCATTTTGTGGAGTTCGTCGAAGATCACCAACTGAACATCTCTTGCCCATTCTTCTGCGTGAATTATTCGCCGATCGGAAGTTGAGTCATAGTTCAGATAGACATTCGAAGGAGTCAACTGCATTGACAGTACTGTTTTGCCAACCTGTCTCGGCCCGGATAGAAGCACAATTTTTTGTTTCAGATCTTCCTGAATATGTTTTTCCAAATATCGTTTCATGCAGCCATTATGAAGTAAACTTCACAAAAGTCAAGACTATTATGAAGTTCTCTTCACTTTAGTCCATCATAGCTGCAAGCCAGGTCTGGGCCTATCCATTTTGCACGACGCACGACCAGTACACCTGCTGCTATCATTTCGCGAACAGCAGATTCAACAGCGGACAATGCACCATACATTGGAGAACTTATGAAATTGCTTGTACGCGCTCCGGACAAACTTAAATCCACAACCACTCGAAGCTTTTGGTTTTTAAAATGATTCTGCGTTTCAATTGAAGATACTCGTATACAGCTATTCAATGTGCATCCCCCCATAACCAATGTGTTCTTTCCACTATTGATACAGCTCTTAACCCATTCTCGGAACCCATTTGTGGGGGGAAACAAAACACTGTTTCCAGGCTTGATGAAGTAAAGCTGTGTGCTGTCGATAATTTCTGCCAATCGATTGTCCCAATCGTAACTATCAGGCGGAAACGGGCATCTGGTAAACATAGTTTCAATGCGACGATAGTTTTCGTTCAAAAATTGAGCGCAATTATTGAATGCCAGTTGAATTGGCTTCACGTCAACTTTGGCTTGAGACCCGATTGACTGCATCCAGACCCCATTTGAGAAGGACCGTTGTGGATCGATGAGTAGCAAGGCAGCGTCATCAATTGAAATGTGTGGGCTATCAAGAGTGTTCAGCAGCGCCTGGTAGTCATTTGCGATATTTGTACCGGCGGTATGTTTTAGAAGTGAAACCACATCACCATATATGTGGTCATCCGGTATCACCCAGTGGCATTTCTTAAGGGTGTTATTGACTTCTCCACGTCTGTATGTTGAAAGCAAATCGTGCTTTGATGCAATTGGAGGTGAAAAGTGCGGCGCATTGAGAAGAACTTTGCCATATGGGCCGAGAGGGTCTTGTGCAATTTGGTTCATAAAAGCAATGAAAGTATTTCTTGGGATAGGTTTCAGAATGGTAAGGAGATCAAGAAGAGCAAAAATAGGTGCCTCGTGCCAGTGCCACCGCATACGTTGGGCGGCAAGGTGAAGCTCTGATCTTGAAAGTTGGCCATCTTTGTCTAAATCCAGTATGTCAAAAAGCTGATTTAACGTCATGATGCCATAGGGATCATTCCATCTTACGCCCTGGGCAGGTGGATTGTAAACGTGGTCCCCTTGCCAGGGGTACTCTCAACAGCCACACTGCCGCCCTGGGCCTGGACAATATGTTTGACAATGGCAAGGCCAAGCCCCGTGCCGCCCAGTTCCCTGCTTCTTGCCTTATCTACGCGGTAAAACCGCTCAAAGAGACGGGGCAGATGTTTTTTTTCTATGCCACAGCCCTGGTCACTGACGCTGATAATGATTTCATTGTCCGTTTGAGTGGCCTCTACCCCGATAGCGCCTTCATTATTACTGTATTTGATGGCGTTATCAAGGAGGTTCACGACGGCCTGTTCAAAGAGGGGAGCATCGAGTTTTGCGACCATGTCTTCAGCACAAGACAGCTCGATCCTGATTCCCTTGGCCATGGCCGTGGCCTCGCAAACCTGGATCGCGGTTTTGAGCATGTCCTTAAGTCTCACCTCGGCCAGTACGACCTCCTCTCTTTCGGTTTCCCGTTCGATCCTGGATAGGGCGAGAAGATCTTCGATGATGGCTTCAAGGCGATCCACGTGCTTCTCGATGATAGCCAGAAACCTGTCAGCGTCTTCGATGTTTTTTACCGCGCCATCACGAAGCGTTTCCACAAATCCTTTAATGGCTGTGATTGGGGTTTTTATCTCGTGAGAAACGTTGGCAACAAAGTCGCGGCGAATCTTTTCAAGTCTCCGGATGCGTGTGACATCGTTGAAAACGATAAGCGCCCCGGTTTGGTTCCCCTCTGCATCACGGAGCATCGTGCCGTGCCCGTTAAGAAACCGCTCACCATCAGAAGACAGAACTACGTCCTTTTCGACCGGCTCCCGGCTGGATAATGCCTTTGTTACAAACTCGTGAAGGAGAGTGTTTCTGACGACCTCCTGGATACTCCGGCCTTTGGCTTCAGATGGGATGGATCCAAACATTTCGGCAGCAGCATGGTTCATGCTGATGACTCGCTGTTCCATGTCCACCGCAATTACCCCTTCAACCATGCTGGAAAGCACCGCCTCAATTTCGTTTCGCTGTCGCATGATGGTGTTGATCCGTTCGTGGAGCTGCAGGGCCATTTCTCCCATCGCTTCGGAGAGACCTCCAATCTCCTCCAAATTGGAGACAGGCAACCTGAATTGGAAATCTCCGCGGGCAAAACGTTCTGCGCCTTTCTTGAGATCTTCGATTGGCCGGCTGATCCGGCGAGAGACAACAAGGCTAAGCATTGCAGCGAACAGGCCTATGATCAGCCCCCCAACGGCAATCTTGATTTGTATGTTGTCTATGACCTCGTCTATGGCATCCACGGGAATAGATGTGCGAACGACTGCAAGAATCGGGTGTGTCTTTTTGACGGGTATTGCCACGTACATCATGTTCTTTCTTAGGGTCAGGCTATACCTTGTAGATGCGCCGTAAGGTTTGTTCAAGGCTCCGTTGAATTCTGGACGATCTGCATGATTATCCATTTTCCCAGGATCTTCCTCGGAATCGCCAATGACTTGACCGGAGGGAAGCATAATGGTAATACGGGTTGAAGCTCGTCTTCCGATTTTTTTGCACAACAAGTCAACGCCCTTTGGATCCAGGGGATCAAGGTGTACTGAGATTTGTCTCTCAACAAGGTGGGCTCGTGCTTCGAGATCGGATGCAGTTTGTTCAAGAAAGAAATT
Source organism: Desulfobacterales bacterium C00003060 (assembly GCA_001751085.1). Classification (GTDB taxonomy): domain Bacteria; phylum Desulfobacterota; class Desulfobacteria; order Desulfobacterales. The sequence goes on from MAXP01000004.1 coordinate 6,900, forward strand.
CCTTAAAGACGTGGATGCATACCATGTTACAGCCATCAAGGAAATGAGGGTGATCAATAGATAGGATGGATACAGTTGCCATAGCAACCGTTTTTTTCTTGACATAGCCTTACTCCTTGAATCGATATCCGACGCCCCTGACTGTTTCAATATACTTCCCGCAAGGTCCCAGTTTTCGCCGCAGTCCCACAATTTGCACGTCTACCGAACGATCGGTGACAGGATAATCCTCCCCTCGCACAGCATCGACGATCTGGAAACGGGTAAAGACCCATCCCGGTCTCCTTGCCAGGTAGTTTAGGATACCAAATTCCGTGAAAGTTAACTCGATGGGCTTCCCACTGACCAGCACCTCGTGGCGTCCCGGATTAATTACAAGATCGTGAATTCGCAAAGCCGATGTTTCATCTCGGGATTGTTCTACCTTTCTGCGGAGAACCGCTTTCACTCTGGCAACGAGTATCCGTGGGCTGAAAGGCTTGGTGATGTAATCGTCTGCGCCAAGCTCCAAGCCTATGACGATGTCCGCTTCCTCACCCTTGGCTGTCAACATCACGACAGGGGTGTTTTTAGTGTTGTGCTCATTTTTCAGGCACCTGGTGACTTCCAGACCATCTATACCTGGAAGCATAAGGTCCAGCACAATGAGCCCAGGCATTTCCGATCGCACCAGTCTCAAGGCCTCCTCACCAGATGTCGCACGACTGACCTCATAGCCCTCTCTTGAAAGATTGAATCTGACCAACTCCAGGATGTCTTCTTCATCATCTACCACCAGGATTTTTTCTTTGATCATGATCTTATCCTTTTGGCACCGCAACACTCAATCCGGTGCTCCCTCATATATATACCTCGAAAGGCCACAAATGACACTTTTTCGCCGGCCATGAACATCAATAGCCG
>MAXP01000005.1 GCA_001751085.1 Desulfobacterales bacterium C00003060
CACATGCGATGTGAGCAGATTCGATGAGTTGCCGGGGGTGGTGGAGAATGTGTCGTCAGTTTTTGGGTCGCCTGATATCCTGGTAAACGCTGCCGGGGTTAATTTGCGTGAACCCTGGGATAAGGTAAGTGAAGAAACCTGGAACAAAACAATAGCCATCAATTTGACTGCGCCTTTTTTTCTTGCACGGTTGCTGATACCTGCCATGCAAGAAAAAGGATGGGGAAAAATTATCAATATTGCTTCATTGCAATCAATGCGTGCATTCCCCAATAGTGCACCATACGGTGCCTCAAAGGGCGGGGTGATGCAGTTGACCCGTGCCATGGCAGAGGCCTGGTCTGGCAATATGAGCGGCATCACCTGCAATGCCATCGCTCCGGGCTTTTTCAAAACAGGGCTGACAGCGCCGCTTTATGATGACCAGAAAGTAATCAATGCCCTGGCCGGGCAGACCATCATTGGCCGTAACGGCGAATTGGAGGATCTAAATGGTTTGACAATTTTTTTGGCCTCTCGTGCCTCAGACTACATAACCGGACAAACCATTTGCTTGGATGGTGGGTGGACAGCCAAGTAGAATCTATAATCACTTAAGGCTCAGGGCTCGTACTGTGCTATGTTTATATACGGACCTTGGGCTTTTTATTAAAGTATCCGCTATCATAAAACTTTGATCGATCGCCGCACAGTTACTTGAAGGGAGTATTCGTAATATGAAAGCACTGGTTTATACAAAGAATAATGAGGTAGTTTATCGGGATGAACCGGATCCCGTCCCAGGACCGGATGAAGTCCTGTTGAAGGTGGAAGCCGTTGGAATTTGCGGATCGGACATGCATGCGTATCATGGTCACGATCCGCGTCGTGTTCCCCCTTTGGTTTTAGGCCATGAAGTGGCTGGAACAATTACTTCAGGTCCCAAGAAAGGATCTCGGGCAATAATCAATCCGCTCATTACCTGCGGCAGTTGCGCTTACTGTGACAGCGGACTGTCCAACCTGTGCAGCGAGCGGGAATTGATCGGCATGAGATTGGCCGGAGCATTTGCCGACTACGTGGCAATTCCGTCCAAGAATCTCATTGAGATTCCCGAACATATGAATGCGGTGCATGCATCTTTGACGGAACCAGCGGCCACAGCCCTGCATGCATTGAATCTGGCAAGAACAAAATCTCATCGTCCTTTGGCGGAACTGAAAACGCTGGTGATCGGCGGCGGGGCCGTAGGGCTTCTCGCAGCCCTGCTGTTACGGGGGTATGGATGTCAGGAAGTGGTGCTGGCCGAAATCAATGCCCTGCGTCGCGAATCTGCCCAGAAGCATGCAGCCTGCCGGGTACACGACCCCATCAACGATCCTGCCCCGGACAGTAATGAATTTGATCTGATCATTGATGCAGTGGGCGGTGGTGTCACTAGAAAGATGGCCATGGCAGCGGTCAAGCCAGGGGGTATTTTCGTGCATATCGGCTTGATGGATTCTGGAGGGGATTTGGATATTCGGAAGCTGACCCTTTTTGAAATCACCTTGATCGGGGTTTACTGCTACACCCCCGCTGATATGCGCGCTGCAGCCAAAGCCATTGAAATCGGCCTTGTGGGCAATCTGGACTGGATCGAAACCCGCCCGATTTCAGAGGGCGCCAAGGCCTTTGACGATCTTGACAAGGGGCGAAGTGCCGCTGCAAAGCTGGTCCTTATTCCGGGCCTATAGCCTTACCAAAAAGAGCGGTTATGCAGGTGCAGGTTATACTATTCGCAAATTTGCACGAAAACCGATTTCAAAACGTTGAATTGTCAGATAGACCAGATGCCAAAGGTCTGATTCATCATCTCAGAATCCCGATTGAAGAGGTTAGGGTACAGAGTGTGAACGGCCGACTGGCGACATTTGGTCAGCAACTCAAAGAATGAGGGAAAGACACACCCAACTCATGGCCGCCCTCCCATCAATCAGTCTGTGGCGGAAGTCCTCCTCCTCATTCCTTGGTTCTCACCCAGCCAAGTTACATTAATTTTACTGCCAACAGCGGTTTTAGGGCATATCCATCTGAAAGATCAAACCTCGTACAACAATTCTAAGTATGACGGAAATTACCAGATCGGTAGCTTGGGGTTCGTCTTAATTCGAGTTAATTCATTGTGCTTTCAAAGAACTTCCATATTTCCTCACTGGCATCTATCTCAGAACTCAACTTGCCAACCCCTGACTTGGAAAGGCCTTCAGGTTCGCCCGGCCACACATGCCCTCCGTCCTCAATTCTGTATAGCTTTACCTGGCTGTGATTTTTGCATGATCCGTAGGTGAACACTGAAACAAGGGTAGCGCCATTTAAGCCATGGATCTCTTGGACCTCCGGGGATTTGTTGCATCCATTGAAATGGGCCCAT
>MAXP01000006.1:0-1753 GCA_001751085.1 Desulfobacterales bacterium C00003060
CAATAGCCAGCTATTCCGCGCCTTCGCGCCTTGCTCTTGATGCTCATGACTCACCAAGAAAATCACCATTTATGACCTTCCGAGGTATACCATTTGCCGAACAAAATGAGGCCCGGCTTCATGCCTCGCCTTTAAGAACTTTCATTGCCTCTTCAGCGCTCTTGCCCTTGTGGACAATGGCGCAGGCCGCAGACACCAAGAGGACCGGATCCTCATGTTGAAAAGCATTGCGGCCCATTGATAGTCCTGCTGCTCCCGCTTTCATGGCGCCTTCTACCATCCTTAGGGTCTCCTCGTCGGAGAGTTTGGACCCGCCGGCTATGACTACGGGAATGGGACATCCTTCGACCACATCCTTGAAGGTCTCAGGGGATCCGGTGTAAGGGACCTTGACTATGTCCGCACCAAGCTCAGCGCCCACGCGAGCCGCGATCTTCACGTTTTCAACGGCTTTCTCGTTATCGACCTTGGGACCACGAGGATAAACCATGGCAAGAAGCGGCATGCCCCAGTAATCGGCATCTCCCGCAACCTCGCCAAAAGCCTCCAACATTTCACCCTCGTTCTCAGCGCCTATGTTGATGTGAATACTTACAGCGTCCGCCCCAATTCGAACTGCGCGCTCCACTGAACAGACCAGCACTTTGCGGTTCGGGTCCGGGGAAAGGCTGGTGCTGCCGGACAGATGGACGATTAGTCCAATATCGCCTCCGTAGCAGCGGTGGCCCTGGCCGACCATGCCCACGTGTTCAACAACGGCATTGGCCCCGCCCTTGGCCACCAGGTCCACGGTCTTGGGTAGATCGATCAGGCCCTTGATCGGCCCCACTGTAACCCCGTGGTCCATTGGAACGATAACAATCCTGCCGGTTTCCCGGTTCATGATCCGTTCTTTACGGACATCCTTGCCAATTTCCATTTTCTTATCCTCCCCTTTTTATTGTGTCCAGGAAAACCCCGTCCTCTGGGCGGGGATTGTTTACTTTGTTGATCCTGTGTTTCGGCAGTTTCAGTATCCGCTTAACTCCGCAATCCCTGGCCCAGACCTGGCCAATAGGCTCTGGGGTTGCATATATGAAGCGAGCGCCAGGGCAGGCCGAAATCTGCAATCCAAATATTATTATATCATGTTTTCTATATTTTATGGAAGATAAAAGCAGAGGTGTCGCTTTTCCAGAATCTAATCCATTTCATATTTCCCACTCCCTCTTCAGCGCCTCAAGCCGATTCTCTCTGATGGCAGTGCGGATCTGGCGCATCAATGATTCCAGAAAGTGCAGATTGTGAATGGTTGCCAGACGTATGGCCGAAGGCTCCTTAGCCGCAAACAAATGTCTAAGATAAGCCCTTGAGTAATTGCAACAGGTATGGCAATGGCAATCCTCATCAATCGGGCCAGGATCATCCTTAAATCGTGCATTAAGGATATGGATCCTGAACCGCTCCGTTCCTTTGACAAAAAGCGTCCCCGTGCGGGCCATCCGCGTGGGCGCAACGCAGTCGAAGAGATCAATCCCGCATTTCACGACCTCAAATATGTCCTCTATTTCACCAATTCCAAGTAGATGCCGAGGCTTATCTTGCGGTAGATGTGGGACCGTCCATTCCAGGACCTGGTACATCTCCTCCTTAGACCTGCCAAGTGAGCCGCCGATGGCAAAGCCATCAAAGCCCTGGCTAGCAATGAATGAACCACTCTCCTGCCTCAAATCTCGGTATGCTCCACCCTGAACAATTCCCAAGAGAGCTTGAC
>MAXP01000006.1:1810-3395 GCA_001751085.1 Desulfobacterales bacterium C00003060
AATGATGTCTGCACCGAGTTTCCGCTCTATCTCTATGACGCGCTCAGGCGTAAATCGATGTCGCGAGCCATCCAAATATGAGATAAACTCCACCCCCTCCTCGTCCACCTTCACCAAGGGCTTTCCTTTTTTTGACCTGAAATGTCTTCCGCGATCTTTTTCCGCAGGAAAAATCGGTGCGACCTTTCCCACCCCATGTTCTTTGCCTGCACCAAGGCTAAAAACCTGAAAACCGCCGGAGTCGGTCATCAATGGTCCTCCCCAACTCATGAATTGATGCAGCCCTCCCATCCTCTCTATAAGATCTTCCCCCGGTTGGATGTGGAGATGGTAGGCGTTAGTGATGATCACCTGGTTCCCGGTCATTCGAAGATCCCCAACTGATACAGCCCTCACAGTTGCCTGTGTGCCAACAGCGACAAATGACGGGGTTTCGATGGAGCCATGAGACGTATCCAGTCTCCCTGCCCGTGCATTCTCCTCTTTTCCTAAGAGCTCGAATGAAAACATCAGTAAAAGATGGTCAATGTCCGATGATAAGGTCTTGCCCTGAACTCTGAATCCTGTCCCAGATTCCACAAGATCCAATCGATCTCGAAGGCTCTCAACTCTTTTCCCATTCGCTCCAGTTCCCGCCGGATCAGCTCAACGGCCCAGATGGTGTTGGCCCTTATCTCAACCTCCTCAGCACTTCCTGCCTCAAGGAAGACCTTTTGATCCACTTTTTGCGCCAGGGTTTGCACGTAATGCAAGATCCCAAGATGACGTAGAACCTGGGGCAGCTTGTAATCTGCGAATGCAGTCAGCTTATGGATATCGTCAAAACTCCCCCAGTCCTTCCCATCGAATGCTCCATAGAGATCCCCGGCAAATATCTGCGCACGCTTAAAGAAGAATACTTCGTGACCCATGTATTGTGCAACGTCCCTGAACGATGGCAGTTTTTCAGCTAACAACCTGACCAGTTCTGCTGCCGACTTTTTTGCAGTCTCCACCAATTTGAAGGCCTGCCCATCGAACTCATCAAGCAGGACCTGCCCCAATTCATTGAGAATCTGCAAACGACGTTCCATGAGTTGCAATTGAAGCTGCGGGGAATGTGCTCGCTTCTGCTGTCCCGCTTGTTCGCCTAAAAGCTGTTTCAATCCTCCGAAAGTGAGAGCAGCAAGATGTTCGGCATTGGTAATCGGGACCCCTGACCCGACAGCCTGTTTGAGTGATGCTGCCAGAGCATAATAGCCGGAAACATCTCTCGATTCGTGTTCTATCTTCCACTTGGCCTTTCCTGGCATAGGCCAAAAACAGAAGTTGATACTGTCCAGGACAAGAAGGTAAGAGACCGTATCCTCCCCGCTGCCACAGAAGTGGAAATGGCAGTCCCAGCGCGGCACTTCGATTCGATCTGCAAGGACTTTCCGGGAAAAATGGACTAACGCTTGGCTGTTGATTCGCACCTGGCGGCTCTCTTTTGCTACACACCTGGCTGTCTCAAGTACTTCCCACATCCTTGTGCAATAGCCTTTCTGGCATCCTTCATTGACCAGTTTACACTTTTTTCGAAAAAGCGTGTATTATCGAATTGAAT
>MAXP01000007.1:0-12723 GCA_001751085.1 Desulfobacterales bacterium C00003060
GGCTATTGATGTTCATGGCCGGCGAAAAAGTGTCATTTGCTGCCTTTCGAGGTATAAACGTTTTGCAGGAGAAAACCGACCCCTTCCACATCCCCACAAATTTGGAACATGGCGCTTGGCAATGTTATGGCAAAACCCGCATTTTTTACGAGGCTTTCGGGTATCCAATTTCAGTCTTTTCTCTAACCCTGAACGTTGAACCCTGAACCTGTGAACGGTTACCAAACAACCAATAACTAAACCAGTTTGCCAAGAGCCTCCTCTATCCTATCAAGCCCCTCCCTTATGGTCTCAAGGCCTGTTGCATAGGAAAACCTCATAAAATCGTCATCACCAAAGGCTATCCCTGGTACAAGAGCCACCCGCGCTTCGGTCAAAAGGTACTCACAAAGATCAGAGGAGCCCTTTGTGGTCGTTGCTTTTGTCCCGGCATTGAAATAATAGCTAAGATTGGGAAAAGCATAGAAGGCCCCGCCAGGCATATTGCAACGGACCCCTGGGATAGCATTCAATCGCTGCAACAGGTATTTTCGCCGCTCGTCAAAGACCCGGACCATGGCCTGGACAGGATCTTGCGGCCCGTTCAGGGCCACAACCGCAGCCTTCTGCGCTATGGAATTGGGATTGGAGGTACTCTGGCTCTGTATCTTGGTCATGCCTGCAATGATTTCACGCGCCCCGGCAGCATATCCGATACGCCAGCCTGTCATGGCATAGGTCTTGGATACCCCATTGACAACAATGGTCTTGGATTTCAGCTCCTCACTCACCTGGGCAATGCCACAAAAGAGCCTACCGTCAAAAATCAGTTTTTCATAGATCTCATCTGAAACGACACAAATATTATGCTTCAAGATCACCTCGGCCAAGGCATCCAGCTCCGATTCGGTGTAGACCGAACCTGTCGGGTTGGAAGGGCTGTTGAGAATCAACAGTTTTGTTCGAGGTGTAATAGCAGCCTCCAGAGACTCCGGCGACAACTTAAAATCATCTGCTTCCCGTGTTCCAACGATCACAGGATCAGCACCGGCGAGAATCACAATCGGTGGATAGGATACCCAGTACGGGGCAGCGATTATCACCTCATCGCCCGGGTTTAACAAGGCCTGAGCTATATTGTAGAGGACATGTTTTCCTCCGCAGGAAACCAATATCTGGTCACGTTCGTAACTGAGGTTGTTGTCACGCCGGAATTTCTCTGTGATAGCGTCTTTAAGCTCAGGAATACCACCAACGGCAGTATATCGTGTAAACCCATCCTCTATAGCCTGCACGGCCTCATCCCTAATATGCCCGGGGGTTTCAAAATCGGGCTCTCCCACCCCGAAGCTGATCACATCAATGCCCGCTGCTCTCATCGACAAGGCCTTTGCATTCATGGCCAGTGTAGGCGATGGCTTGATTCGCTTGATTCGTTCGGACAAAAGCATTATTCCCTCCTCAGTCTCCTTGTTTAAACCTTTTCCCTTGACCCAGATGTACAAGCGTTACTATAAGTTGATTTTACTCGAATAACGAAATATCCAATACCAAAGAATGAAACAAAAGGCAATTTCCTCAGAAAAGAAAAGGCGGCCCAACTGGTCCATGCTTAAAATCAGAAACTCGGGTTTTGCCAGGGCAGGGAAATGGATGTCTTACTATGTTTTGATAGGGGTCATTGCCGGTCTGGGCGCTATAGCATTTCAGTATCTGTGCCAGGTAGGCTCACATATCTTCATGGATCAAATGGCAGGCTACCGGCCACCTGCCCCTGCCGGAGAGCCCCATCTTTTCCAGCCAACGGATACACCCTTTAATCGTTGGATACTATTCTTTCTCCCAGCCATCGGAGGCATTATAAGCGGTTGGCTTGTATATACCTTTGCGCCCGAGGCAGAGGGCCATGGCACGGATGCCGCCATCGATGCCTACCACAATAAGGGCGGGTTTATCCGAGGAAGAATACCTTTTATCAAGACCATCGCATCTGCGATCACCATAACCACAGGGGGCTCAGGGGGTCGCGAGGGCCCCATCGCCCAAATCGGGGCCGGTTTTGGGTCCTTCCTTGCGACAAAGTTGAAACTCACAGATCGGGAGCGTCGCATCATGCTCGCTGCAGGCATAGGAGCAGGCGTAGGAAGCATCTTTCGGGCGCCTCTTGCCGGCGCACTCTTTGCGGCCGAGGTACTTTACCGTGACCCGGAATTTGAGTCAGACGTGATCATCCCTGCCGGCATCTCCTCGGTCGTTGCGTACTGTCTCTTCTGCCTGGTCTTTGGATATGGTTCGCTCTTTGACTCTCAAGATTTTGTCTTTCAGAATCCCTTGGAGCTGGGGCCATACATTGTGCTTTCATTCGTCTTGGTTGGTGGGGGGATACTGTATATCAAGTCGTTTTATGGCGTGCAACACATCGCCAGGAATGTAAAGATCCCAAATCATATCAAGCCTGCCATTGGAGGTCTCTGTACAGGGGCCATCGGTTTTTTTCTTCCTGAAACCTTGTCCTTTGGTTATGGCTTTGCCCAAATGGCCCTGGATAATGAGCTTCCCACGCTTCTTCTCCTCAGCCTTGCCATAGGAAAAATATTCACCACCTCTTTTTCCATAGGTTCCGGGGGCAGCGGCGGCGTATTTGGCCCGTCTATTGTGATTGGTGGGGCCTTGGGCGGGGCAGTAGGCAGGATCTTCCATGACATTATGCCTGGGATTGTGACCCAGCCGGGCGCCTTTGTCGTAGTTGGCATGGCAGGGTTCTTTGCGGCTGTTTCCAATACACCAATCTCAACCATTATCTTTGTTAGCGAGATGACGAATTCATATCATCTGCTGCTGCCCAGTTTGCTGGTTTGCTCCCTTGCTTTCCTGCTTTCACGAAAATGGACAATCTATGTCAAGCAGGTGCAAACCAGCATGGACTCTAATGCACACCGCGGAGACTTTTTTGTCGATGTGCTTGGCACAATTCGGGTGAAAGAGCTTATGCCTCAAGTGAGAAAAGTCAAATTAGTCCCTGAAAACATGCCGTTTTCGGCATTCAGAAAGATGTTTTCTTCGACTGATCAGCACTATTTCCCGGTCGTAAACAAAGAAAAAAAGCTCACAGGCATTTTCTCCATTAACGATATTCGAGGCATCCTCTTTGATCCGGGAATCGGGGATCTTGTGGTCATGAAAGATATCTCCAATCCGGATATCATCGTCACAACCCCCTCTGAAGATCTGAATGAAGTACTCAAAAAATTCACTGTTCGCAACCTTCACAGGCTTCCTGTTGTCAAGGAAGAAGACCATACAATTTTGATAGGCATGCTGGATCGTAAGGAGGTCATCCAGCATTATAATCAGAGGGTCCAAGAGATCAAATCAAGTCGCCACAGAGTGGAAGTTGAATCAGATCGTGAAATCAGCCAACTGAAAAACATACCCGTACGTGGGGCCATGAGGCGAGAAATAGAGATGATCCGGTCAGACATGCCACTCAGACAACTCACGGAATTCGTCTATCACAGCAAGTTCAATAGCTTTCCTGTGGTTGATGCCATAGGCCAGTTGATCGGTGTGCTTTCCCTATCCGACTGCCGGAAGACCTTTGATGTGTATTCCCAGGAAATGCTAACCGCTTCGGACATTGCCACGCATGATTTGGTGACCGTGACGGAAGATGATAGTCTGTTTCTGGCCCTGACCAGGATTATCCAGGGAGATTTTTCCTTCCTCCCTGTGGTAAACAAAGACAATCCAAAACAGCTCATGGGAGTTATCAGCCGAAGGGATATCATGTCTTCCTATGACAATATTGTTATTCGGAAGGTCCTAACAGAAAAGTCAGCGGTCTGAAGTGTGGCAGGGTACGTACTTCACTTCCCTCAAAAACAACCCGTGAGCGGGCGCTGTTATGCCGGCCTGTTTGCGGTCTTTTGATTTCAGGATATCCTCAAAGACCTCTGGCGTAATCTTCCCCAGTCCCACATCAACAAGGGTTCCCACAATGTTTCGCACCATGTGCCGCAGGAACCCATCGGCCTCAATACTGAAAGCCACGTAACCGTGCATGTCCTTTCCAGTCAGGCTTGCATCTATTACCGTCCTAAGAGAATGTAATCGTGGGCTGCCGGCTCCCTCAAAGGCTGAAAAGTCGTGCCGGCCATTCAGGCAAAGAACAGATGTCCTGATCCCCTCAAGGTCGAGGTCTTTTCTGATGTGCCACGCGTACTGCCTAAAGAGGGCAGCCGGAATGGACCGATTCAAGATACGGTAATCGTAGACCTTGCTCCAAGCATCGTATCGAGCATGAAACGTCTCATCAACCGATGCACAATCCTTGATCACTATGTCTCCTGGAAGGAGGCTATTCAGGCCAATAGTGAAGATGTCAGACGTGAGTTTTGTGTCGACGAAAAAGTTGGCGACCTGATTCAGGGCGTGCACACCGGCATCGGTACGCCCAGACCCGATGATTGTGACCGGACGTCCGGTCATGGTCTTCAATGCGGCCTCGATGGTCCCCTGAACTGTGGGGGCATCATTCTGGCGCTGCCAGCCATGGTAGGCTGTGCCATCGTATTCGATAGTAAGCTTGAAATTCCGGGCATTCTTCATGAAAGCCAAAAACCTGACACCTGAAACCAAAAACGGGTGTCGGTTGCTGCGAACTACCGACTACGAACTCAATATTTCAACTACTCAACGACTTAACGGGATCTGCCCTAAAGAGGAAAGGGCACTTGATCCAGGCCTGCTGTCTCGGAAAGCCGCAGCATGATATTCATATTCTGGACAGCCTGCCCAGAGGCGCCTTTGACCAGGTTGTCGATCGCTGAGACCAGAACTAGGCGTTTAGTCCTCTCGGCCACATGAAATCCTATGTCGCAGTAGTTGGTGCCTCTCACGTATATGGTGTTCGGGAGTCTGCCCTTTGGACAGATCCGGACAAACGGCTTGTCCACATAAAAGGAATTAAGACGGGAAGCCACGTCCTGTGTCGAGACATCCTCCTTTAACCCAACATAGATCGTGGTTAGCATTCCTCTTGTCATGGGCACCAGGTGCGGCGTAAAAGTAATGTGGATAGTGCGCCCTGAGAAGAGGCTCAGGACCTCGTCCATCTCAGGATTATGGCGGTGTTCCGCAACTTTGTACGCCATAAAGCCTTCATTCACCTCACAAAAATGTGTAGCAGGGCTGACCGAACGCCCAGCGCCACTTACCCCTGACTTGGAATCTGCAACAATGCTGTCACAATCGATAAACGGTGCGTCAATGAATGGTAATAGGGGGAGAAGAACGCTTGTGGGATAACAACCCGGGTTCCCGACCAGATGGGCCCTTTGAATATCGTCAACATAGATCTCGGGTAGCCCGTAAATCGCTGTCTTGAGCAAATCCTTTGCCTGATGGGGCTCATACCAGGCTTCATATAGCCCCGGATCCTTGAACCTGAAATCCGCGCTCAGGTCAATGACCTTTTTCCCTCGATCAATGAGTCCGGGCACCACACCCATGGACGCCTTGTGCGGAAGTGCTGTGAATATGACGTCAGCAGCCTCGGATACAGCATCTTCTGAGAAGGCCTGGCATGTCAGATTCACTATCCCGACCATGGCAGGATAGCTATCGGAAAAGGGGCGTCCTGCATACTGGCGAGAGGCAATCATCGTCAGTTCTACATGGGGATGGCCCGACAGAATTCTTACCAGCTCGGCACCTGCATAGCCGGTTCCACCAATAACTGCCACATTAACCATGTTCCCTCCAGGAAAAGTGTAACTCCTCAAAAAGCTTGATTTCACAGCTCTTTGTTTATGTGTCTGCAAATTCAGGATGGATAAGAAATAACAGTGGGGGGCACAGCGGGGCCCGAGTGTGGACAGAAAAAAGATTTGAGGATGGTAGCAAGACACGCACGCAAGATCATGACAAAAAGCTAACCCTCGAGTCCTTCACCTATATCGATATGTGATTCTCCCCCGAGACAAGTCATACGGCGAGAGCTCAACAGTTACGACGTCTCCCGGCAGGATTTTAATTGAGTACTTCCGCATCTTTCCACACGGATGGGCCAGTACCTCATGCTTGTTTTCCAACTCCACCTTATAGTTGCCATGAGACATGTTCTGGATCACCTTACCCTTTACCTGAATGGCCTCTTCCTTTTCGGACATAGTCTATTCACCCCCTCTTTCCAAGAAATCAGAATTTCCTTTTAAAAGCTCCCCGCAGCAAGCTGCGGGGAGCTTCAATCTTCTCGTACTCCATCAGGACGTTTGGTCATCTTCAGCCGTTCATGATCAAACATCTTATTCTTCCTGTTCGATTACAATTACGAGCACCGCTACACTGAGCACAAGCACAATTTTTCTCAGCCCTTAGCACAAAAGCATGAAAACATTGAACAAAAAGGCATCTTTCAAAATCGAGCAAAAGTAGTTTTGCACTTTTTTCGAAATGAAGGCCGGGTTTCAGTGTTCAGGTTTCAGAAACCAGGTTTCAGGTGTCGGGCAGGTGTCGGGTGTCAGGTTTTACGTTTCTCTTTCCTGACACCTGAACACTGACACCTGAAACCTCAATGCAACCAAAATGCCAGGAAAAAGTGTAAACTGACTCATGAAGGATGCCAACAAAAACTATATAACTGGACAGTCTAAAGTTCTGTCATTCCTGCGAAAGCAGGAATCCAGTGAATAGTCGCAAAGTGTAATCTACCCCAACTTATTGAGAAGTTACGAACTATGGACTCTCAAGGATATAACAACTTAGCGCTTATACGGCCTACGCCCCGTAGGGCAAGCCACAGGGAATGCACTAGCTTTTGCGCTTCAAGCGGCGGACCTCATAAAATGAGTCGACACTTACCGTTTAGAATACTGGAAATGAGCTCGAGCACCTTTTTGCCCGTACTTTTTCCTCTCTTTGACCCTGGCATCACGCGTAATAAGGCCTGCCTTCTTTAGCATCGGTCTGAACTCCGGATTAAACTGAAGCAGAGCCTTGGTAATACCATGCCGAACGGCAGCCGCCTGCCCGGAAACACCACCACCGGAAACATTGGCTTTCACGTCAAAGCTATCATACGTATCTGTCAGCACCAGGGGCTGTTCTACGACCATCTTGGCAGTCTCCCTGCCAAAATAGTCATCGATAGTTCGATTGTTGATTGTAATGATACCTTTTCCAGGCTTGAGCCAGGTCCTGGCTACAGAGGTCTTCCGCTTTCCAGTACCGTAATAAGATTCTGCCATGAGACACTCCCGGTTCTAAGGTTGCAGTCTTTCAGGTCGCTGNNTTGGGAAGCATCCCCCTAACCGCAAAGATCAACAAGTCTTCAGGTCGCTTCTGTAAGATGTCTCTAGCGGTCATGGATTTTAGCCCCCCCATGTAACCGCTATGGCGATAGTAAAACTTTTCACGCCACTTCTTCCCAGTCAGAGCGACTTTATCCGCATTTATCACAATAATGTGGTCGCCGGTGTCAACGTGCGGTGTATAGATGGGTTTATGCTTTCCCCGGAGACGAAAAGCAACAAGACTGGCCAGTCTACCAAGGATGCACCCGTCGGCATCCACAACGTACCACTTTCTCTCTACTTCTTTTGGTTTAGCAGTGTAAGTTTTCATGATCCAACGTCTCAACATCCTTCCTGTTCTATTATAAAATATTCAACGTTATTGCTTCCGCAAATCCCTGTCAAGAAAAAAATGCAACCGAACAGGCTTTGGCGATCCTGACCTGATCTGCCATTGTTGGACTCGCTTGATTTTGCGGTTTTCTGAACATATAGCTTTTCAGAAAAATANNTTGCAAATTTGCGGGATGAATGGTCCTGATAACCATGTGAAATTATGCTAAAGTGATGTGGGGCTTAACACCGAACTCCGAACTCCGAAATACTATACCACTATCCTGTTTGACATTCCACCCTATTTCCAATACGTTGGAAAAATCCTGAACAGCATGTCAAAAAGTGGTCTATGATTTGAAGATTCCGGTTTTTGATTCACTCGCTTTTGCGGTTCAATATGTTGAAGAATCCCGAAACATTGCCCGGCCCCCTGGAAATTGAGGTGAAGTTCCATCTGCCCGACGTCAAGACTATGCGAGACCGCATACTCACCATGGGCGCCACCAACTGTGGCCGGGTATTTGAAACCAACATCACGTTTGAAGATGCATCAAATAGTCTCAAAAAACAGGCCATCCTCTTGAGGCTCCGAAAAGACGATCGAATCCGCCTGACCTTCAAGTCGAGTCTCTCCCGCCCTGATACTCAATTCAAGGTGCACCGAGAGTTGGAGGTAGAAGTGAGTGATTTCCACACCTGCCAATCTATCTTGGAGGGTCTGGATTTTCACGCGGACCAGGCCTATGAGAAATGGCGTGAAACCATTGTAGTTAATAACACGAAGCTCCTTATCGACACAATGCCCTATGGCGTATTCTTGGAAATTGAGGGACAAAAACCTCACATCCGTGATGTTGCAGATCGGCTCGGCCTGAAGTGGGAAAAAAGGATTCTGGCGAACTATCTGGAAATCTTTGAAATCGTTCGACGTGAAGAGGGCCTCTCTTTCAAGGACCTAACCTTCGAGAACTTTAGTGCCACGAATTCGGACATAAGAAAACATCTCCCTTTGCTTTATGCGCATTAGACGACCAATAAACGCATAGTCCTGGAGCAAACCATGAAGAGGCTATCAGTGCTGTCCCTTAATCTGCGGTTTGGTCTTGCTGACGACGGGCCCAACGCATGGGCCTATCGCAAGGAAAGCGTGGTGAAGATTTTCAAGAAGCAAAACCCTGATTTTATCGCCACCCAGGAAGCCAATCACTTCCAGATCGATTTCCTGGCCGAGAACCTGCCTGAGTATGGCTATGTAGGGAGACGGCATCCCTCTCCTAAATTCTGGCAGGACAATATCCTGTTTTTTCGAAAAACGATCGTTTGCAAGGATGATGTCCACTTTTTCTTAAGTCAAACACCGCATACCCCGAGTCGGTCTTTTGGAAGCCACTTCCCCAGACAGGCTACCCTCGGGCTTTTCCAGATTGACAGTAAACCGTTGATTTGTATTGACACCCACTTTGATTTTGAAATCCCCGCCCAGATGGGAGCCGCACGGGTAATCAAAAAACAACTTGCGTTATATGATGAGATTGCAACCATTCTCGTGGGCGATTTCAACGCTACACCCGAAAGTCCTTGCTATAAGTGGCTCACGGGAAAAGAGGTCGATGGGGAAAACGGCCTTGATTTTGTCGAGACCTTTAAGATGCCCTATCCCAGCACATTCCATCGGTTCACCGGAAAGCCTGCCGGCAGTTACATTGACTGGGTACTCTACAGGGGGCCTCTTAGCCTTAAAAACTGTGAGGTCCTGCAAGAGCCGGTAGACGGGATATACCCTTCAGACCACTTTCCTGTAACAGCCATCTTTGAACTATAACAGGTTGTTATCAGATTTGCCTGTTTGCTCCGCCGCAGCCGGACGCAACTGTTTAACCCTTAGCGCACAAGGCAATTGCAATTGAAGGACCTATGCTCTCAATAAGTTGCAGAAACACTAAGACGTCGATTTACAGGATTTGGATCCTTCTCGCCTTGTTGTTTCCGGGCTGCAATGACTCCACGGCCGGTCTACCGTTTGACCCTCATATTGAGGGCCTTGAACTGGTCAATTCGGTTGCAGGGGCAGATGCCATCAAGGCCATCAATAAACTTCACGGGATGCCTATCAACGTCGTGAGGGGCTTTGTAGCCAACTATCAAGGTACTCATGACAAGGCCACTGTATGGGTATCCGGAGCCTCCTCTCAAGAACTTGCAAAACAACAAATTACGCTTATGTTTCACAAGATGAAAAACAATAGAAGGTTACCCTTCAGTGATTATCGCACTCTAAATACAAATGGTGTCAGAGTTATTGCATTTGATGGCATGGGGCAGGTTCATTATGTTTTCAGAGACAGCAAATGGCTCTATTGGATTAGTGCGGATCGAGAACGAATAGATAGCATCTTGAAGCATCTACAAAGAACCGGGTAAACGTGACTTCTCATTTGCCCAACTGTTCAGTAAAATGGCACTTGGTCAAGCAAGCTCTGAAAATGATCTGTCTTCCAGAAAGACGATATTCGGTGGTGGTTGAACTGCAAAAGCAAACGCATCCCCCGCAGATTGCTGCGGGGAGCTTCAGTACCTCAAATCAGAATCTGATCTTTTCAGGAGGGTACTCTTCTCAAAAAGTACGGGTACGCTTGAAGTTACGCTAGGAAGCCTCTCCGGCGACCTAATGGGGGCTGTCGGGAGGATTACCCGGACTTTTTGAGAAACTGCTCAGGAGGAAATGAACTGATGGAGATCATTCGGAAAAATTGTAAGAATTGCTATGAATATAATAAAAAAGCAAATCTTGAACAGGATAACGACTTGAAGATAGGCCTTTTTAGGTTAAGAGATGAGCCAAGCGAAAAAGTGTTAAGGGCAATAAGTGAATTCGTTGAAAACACGAAGAAACAAAGAGATCATTCTTGGATGACTTTCTTAGAAGACCTCGATGGAACTATGATAGGCAAATGTCAAGAATGTGAATACATTTCTCCTTTAATATATGAAACATGGCACAAGGAATTGGAATCAATTATGCAAAAGGCCTTGGAATTTGAAAGCGAACTCAAAAGGGAGCGATAGTGGATCAATGCTTTAGTGTTGACAACCTCAAGAGAGTGGCTTAAAGAAACAGAAAGTCGGGACGTGGCTCAGCCTGGTAGAGCACAGCGTTCGGGACGCTGGGGTCGCTGGTTCAAATCCAGTCGTCCCGACCATGGATTCAGCTCTTGCTCAATCCATCCCCACAGCATTTGGCAAAGCCTCACCACACTGTCGGGCCTGTCGATGGAACATGACGGCAGCAAATCCTCTGATTTTCAAACTTTTCCAGCCGCTATGGGTGGCGTTGGGGTTTAAGGAAGTACTTGATGAGAATCCTCATTACAGGAGGTGCGGGCTTTATTGGGTCGCATCTGGCAGAGGCCCATCTTGAAAAGGGAGACGAGGTCTATGTTATCGATGACCTTTCAACAGGCTCCTTGAAAAACATCGATGAGTTCCAAGAAAATGAGGATTACAAGGCTCGTTTCTTTTTCAGCCATGATTCAATCCTGAATCATGATAAGATGCTGGAGCTGGTCGGTATCTGCGATCAGGTCTATCATCTGGCAGCCGCGGTGGGGGTACTTTATATCCTTGAACATCCATTTGAGTCGATCAGGACCAATATACAAGGGACGGAAAAGGTATTAGAGCTTTGCAACAAGTTTAAGAAAAGGGTTTTGATCACCTCATCATCAGAGGTCTACGGAAAACATCTCCACGCACCGCTGGTAGAAACAGACAATATAATCTATGGACCCTCCAGCAAATTCCGATGGAGCTACGCCGCCACAAAGCTCATGGACGAGTTTATGGCATTGGCCTACCATCGAACGAACGGCTTGGAGGTAGTAATAACCCGCCTTTTCAACACAGTGGGGCCAAGACAAACAGGCGCCTACGGAATGGTAATTCCAAGGTTTGTGGGCCAAGCCCTCAGGAACCAACCCCTTACTGTTCACGGAAACGGAAAACAGACCCGCACATTTACGTATGTCAAGGATGTGATAGAGGCCCTAATGGGTCTTATGGCGAGCCTTGAAGCGACGGGCAAGGTGTTCAACGTGGGAGGAACAGAAGAGATCAATATCGAGAGCCTTGCCAAGAAAATCATTGGCATGACCGGTAGCGACTCAAGAATTGAGTTCATCCCGTACGAGGTCGCTTTTGGCAAAGATTTTGAGGATATGCAAAGAAGGGTGCCAGACATTCAAAAAATCAAGGGCTGCATAGGCTTTGAACCAAAGACCAATCTGCATGGGATCCTGGAAAGAGTAATATATGATATGTCCCGTAACTTGGGGGCTTCTTCTCGGTAGGGACATATGTATGGCAACTTCATTTATCTCATCATAGTCCTTCTCATCTACACCACCTATTACCCCCCGGAAAATCCCTATCTTGGACCTTATGCGACCGCTGGTATCTCTCTCTTGTGCGTAGCCATCCTTGTAGTAACCACAAGAGCTGCCTCTGGCTCCCTTTCCAAAAAGATTGCAGTCAGGGGCGCCCATGGCCTCCACGGCGAGTTCGACCGCCTGTTCAATCGCCAAGCCATGCTGGCTATTATCATATTTTCTATCAACATCTATGTATTAAACCTGAGACTCTATCTTGCTGCGATTCCTCCGTTTGCAGGCGCCCCCAGCCTGACCGCCCTTCTGTTTATTGGCCTTTTCATAGGCTACCTTGCCATCATATGGGCAGGAGTCTATAAGCCTTATAAGGCCCTGTTTCATACCCAACTCTCCAGACGATCCTATATACTCTCCAATATCTCGTTCAACTTTCCTGTGATTCTACCGTGGCTACTGATCTCGGCAGGCGTGGACATCATCGATATCCTGCCATTCTCCGGCCCCAAACGTCTGCTCGCCACTCCGGAAGGACAGATCATTTTCTTTTCGGTTTTTCTGGCGGCCCTTGTTGTTATCGCCCCCTCCTTGATCAAGTTTTTCTGGCGGTGTACTCCATTACCGCAGGGCCCCAACCGTAGACGGATCGAGGCTGTTTGCGAAAAGGCAAAGTTAAAATACAATAATATTTTGAAGTGGCCAATCTTTGAAGGCAGACTACTGACGGCAGGGGT
>MAXP01000007.1:12731-13812 GCA_001751085.1 Desulfobacterales bacterium C00003060
ATCTTGAATGATGATGAAATCGACGCTGTCATGGCCCATGAAATCGGACACATCAAGAAAAAGCACCTTGTCCTCTACCTCATATTCTTTCTGGGCTTCATCGTGCTTGCCTATGCCACCTTTGATTTAATCCTTTATGCAATCTTGTACAGCGATCTGTCGTTTCCTTTTACACGCGACATCCAAATCGAGCAAGCCACCCTCACATCAATCCTTTTAACCGTAGCCACGGCAGGCATGCTGTTGATCTACTTCCGCTACGTTTTCGGATACTTTATGCGTAACTGCGAACGACAGGCCGATCTTTACTCCTTTGTTCTCCTTGGAAGCAGCCGGTGGCTGGTCTCATCACTGGAAAAGATCGCCACTTACAGTGGCAAAAGCCACGACAGGCCAAATTGGCATCATTTCAGTATCCGCCAGCGTATCGATTTTCTGAACAGTTGCGAAGCCGACAGACGATTGATCATCCAGCACGACCGAAAATTGCACAGGAGTATCATAGTCTTTATAGGCTGGCTGTTGTGCATCGTGTACGTGGGCTATGCCATCAATTTTGGCGAGATGGGAAAGACTTTAAACAAACACTTCATTCAACAAGTCCTTACCGGAGAACTCAAGAAAAATCCAGAAGATCCCCGGCTGTATGCTATGATAGGGACTATTCACTACCAGAACAAGGCATATGTGCAGACTATCGCGGCCTATGAAAAATCGATTGAGCTTGCACCCGGCAATCCGGAAGTCTTGAACAACCTTGCCTGGCTCTATGCCACCTGCGAACAGAGCAAATACCGAGATCCCGTAAAGGCCCTTGTGTATGCACGACGTGCTGCGGCCATAAGCCGAGAACCTCATATTCTGGACACCTTGGCAGAGAGCTACTATGTTAATGGGTTACATGAAAAAGCGATAATGACTATCAAACAGGCCTTGGCCGTCAAGTTGGAAGATAGAAACTATTATGGAGATCAGCTGAATAAATTTGAACAAGCAGCCATTCATGGACTCCCCAATAGACATACCTCGAAAGGCCACAAATGACACTTTTTCGCCGGCCATGAACATCAATAGCCGCGTT
>MAXP01000008.1 GCA_001751085.1 Desulfobacterales bacterium C00003060
TGAGCCGCCGAGCTCATACCTGTCTTTATGGCAACTGGGCTTACCAGTTTCAGTGCGCACGAATAATCCACGGTAAGCACGGATGAGGCCCTTTCGAAGTCTCTGGTCAGAGCCAGGATTCCCGTGCCCAGACCGAACGTGATCGGGACCAGACGATCCGCCATGGCAGCAGATTCCGTTTGAATGGCAGATTTGCCCTGCAATGACCTTTCGATGAACCGGCTGATCTTGAAGGTATATAATGTTGCGGCTACAAAAATTGCTCAATTTGGGTGAAAAACACCAACAAGCCAACCGTCAATCTATGCACTAATTGCAATTGAAATACAATAATATATTAGATTCTAATCTTTGTCAAGACCTAAATTTCTATTTGATGGGATCTCGGCATCCTTCATTTGCCGGTTTACGCTTTTGGGGGAAAATGAAATGATTGGACCTGTGCGGTTAGGGGATTGCAGAGTAATACAGGGCGATATTCCCTAACCTGCATTTCTTCGTAGGGACTACCGAAAGTGCGGGTATCGTCACGATGTCACGTCCCGGGATAATAAAAGACGCAGACCATTACCCGGGACGAACGTGACGGATGCGGATTTGCCATTGTCACTCCTGCGGGCAGGATTTCTCACTGCCCTGGAAGCGACAAAATGAGGGGCGGTCAGGCTATGCTGTTGCCGGTTTTTTTGCCCCAGCCGGTTTCGTTGAAGATTCAGGCTTGTTCTGTTCCTCTCTTTCCTTCTTTGCCGCTTTCTTCCCTGACTGGTATAAGAGATAGCCGGTAACGCCAAGGATTACCCATCCAACGGGATTAAACAAGAAAGGTATTCGCAACATACTATCACCTCCTTCCCTGACACTCTCCCCCCCTGAAGAGAGAGGGGGAGAGTAGATTGTATGGCAGACGTATCATCACCTGGTCTTTTCGGGGCGCTGGTATATGTTGTAATGCCACACTGAAAAACCGACCAGTGCGATGCCGGCCCATGTGTGCAGATATTTGGATCGTCGCCCCTTTCCAAGGCCAGTCCAGGCAAGAGCAGCAAGCGACACAACCATCCCAGTCTTTGTCACACTCTTAACAGTGCTTTTGTCCATCCTGTTTTTCCTACTTTTTCTGACGCATTTCCGCCTGTACGTCTTCAAACTTCTCCTTCAATTCTCCCACGCCCCCCTGGACAGCGCCGTATACCTTGGCCACGGATTTCATGATGGCCTTTTGCACGGTCTCATTCGTGACAAGGAGTGTTACTCCCGCTCCTAACAATATCCCTTTCCAGAATTGCTGATCCCTGAAATTGAGCCAGAAAATGGATGGGTTGGCAGGTGTGCCGGCCGGCGGGTAGGCCGTACCTACACCGTACTGGCTTGCATCGTACAGACGGGGATCGTGCTGGGCATGGGATGGGGAATTCCCGGGATCAGCCCCATGCGGCATGTGACCAGGTGTGGGACCTGCGGCCCCTTGCTGCATGGTGGGTCCTGGCATCGTGGGAGCAGGAGGCCATGGAGAGGGTGTGGGGCCAGGAGATATTGCTCCTGCATTACCCGGGAAATAATTCCCGGGATTCATGTCCAGACAGGGATTACCATAATATTCACTCATTTCTGCTGTCTCCTTTCTCAAAAAAATGAAATCGTCAAACAATCTTATTATTTTGCCGATTTCTCCGAATTACTCACCGCTTTTTCCGAAACCGATTTCCCGACCGACTGCAGCACATAGCCAACACCTGTCGCAGTTGCTACCATGAGTGCAAGAGACACGAATGCCCCGGCATGCACGGCCAACGCCACGCCGGCGGCTGTGGCCGTGGCCACACCTGCCCCTGCGCCCGTGGCCAGACTTTTGGCAACAGCCTCCTTCATGGTTATCTGTTTGTCCTGCACCTTGTGCAGATTCACTGCAAGAGCGGTTGTCCCGCCTACGACGGTCCCAACAACGCCTGCCGTGAGCAGCGCCTTGCTGGGATAGACATAGGTGGGCGCCCTGTAAACAGGATATGCATGTTGTACAGGGTATGCATGTTGCGTTGGTTGGGGATATTGATGATGAGGGTGATGTGACATAGTGAACTCCTTTCTTTTGTGTTCAAGTCATTGCTCTATTTACTCGTCTTTTTGGCATCCGGTGACGCCTTCTTGTCGGCTTTTTTCTCGCCTTCGTCCTTTTCCTCGGACTTTGCGCCAAACGCATTGGCCAAGCCATCCTTCACTGTGTCGCTGTTGAGCACCAGGACCGTCAGGACCCCGATAACGGCTCCTTTCCAGAATTGATCGTCCCGGAAGTTGAGGCTGAATAGCCCGTTTACCATATCTCCGGTCGTCACATCACCTTTCAGAAAGCGACCCACCATGTCGGCCATCTGGCCATATCGGTTTTCATCGTGATGGATATGCTCAGCGCTTGCCCCCATATGACCACAGCCGTGACCTGATCCTCCCATAGGGCTGTGATGAGCGTCCTGGGAAAAACCGCCGGCCATGCCAGTGCCCTGCATGGGTTGCCCTACGCCAGGCCCCATCTGGGGATTCGTGTAGCTTCCTATCATACTGCCTCCTTGTCCTTGAACGCCGGCACCCGCATAAACGCCGGGCTGAGCCCCCATTTGTCCTCCATACATCGCGGCAGAGCCCATCTGCCCCATGTCCGGAGACTGGCCCGGAAACGGACCCACGTAAGAAGGCCCCGTGGAAGGAGCAGGTCCCCCCATCATACCGGTTGCCCCTGATGCATCGGCACTCGGATTGCCGGCGGGCCGGGCTCCCATCTGACCTGGATTCATTCCTGCAGAGCCTGCCTGACCTGGATTCATGCCAGTGGAGCCTGCTGCACCCGGGTTCATCCCGGCAGACCCCGTTGCTCCTGGATTCATGCCTGCAGAGCCTGCGGGCCCGGGATTCATGCCAGTGGAGCCTGTTGCGCCAGGGTTCATACCAACATAGCCTGTTGCTCCGGGATT
>MAXP01000009.1:0-8342 GCA_001751085.1 Desulfobacterales bacterium C00003060
CGGCTATTGATGTTCATGGCCGGCGAAAAAGTGTCATTTGTGGCCTTTCGAGGTATAAGTACTTTTCTTCCTATTTTTTGGGTGTCAGGAGCGAGAAACGTGAGGGCAGAAAAAGGGTAAACTACTTTTCAGCTTGTATGACGGATGCCAAGAATCTCTAAAAATTCCGACACATAGCAAAAGGGGGCAGGAATATGGCAAAAGATCACAAAGAGGCATTGGTCTTGTGGTTTGATGAGATCGGAATAGAGGACGTTGCCTTAGTGGGCGGCAAGAATGCTTCCTTGGGCGAGATGTATCAGAAACTTGTCCCAAAGGGGGTAAATATTCCAGACGGATTTGCCGTAACAGCATATGCCTATCGATACCTCCTCAAGAGTGCAGAGATAGAAGATGCCATTCGCGATGCCCTGGATGGACTCGACACACATGACATGAAGAACCTCCAGGAACGCGGGGAAAAGACACGGAGTATCATCCGGAATGCCGAGTTTCCTGAGGACCTTACCCTGGCTATCTGCCAGGCCTATGAGAAGATGGAGGACAAATACGGCCCGGGGGTTGACGTAGCTGTCCGATCGTCTGCAACAGCAGAGGATCTGCCCGATGCCTCATTTGCCGGGCAACAGGAAACCTACCTCAATATCCGAGGCAAAGAGGCCGTCATTGCTGCCTGCAAGCGCTGTTTTGCCAGCCTTTTTACAAACCGAGCCATCTCGTATCGTCAGGACAAGGGGTTTGGCCAATTTGATGTCTATCTTTCTATAGCAGTTCAAAAAATGATCAGGAGCGATGCGGCCAGCGCAGGCGTTGTATTCTCTATTGATACTGAGAGCGGCTTTAAGGATGCTGTCTTTATTACCGGGTCCTATGGTCTTGGAGAAAACGTGGTAAAGGGCGCTGTAAATCCCGATGAATACTATATCTTTAAACCGACATTGAAGGAGGGCAAACGTCCCATTATTCAAAAACGGGAGGGGAGCAAGGACATCAAGATGATCTATACGGATGATCCTGACGAACCTGTTAAGGATATCGACACCACTCCGGAGGAACGCAACAGCTTCGTCCTCGAAGATGATGAGCTCCTTCTCCTTGCACGATGGTCCTGTATTATAGAGGATCATTACTCTCAAGTGGCAGGGCAATTCAGGCCGATGGATATCGAATGGGCCAAGGACGGGGACGGCAGTGAAGTTGGAACAGGCCAGATCTTCATTGTGCAGGCAAGACCTGAGACCGTTCATTCCCAAAGCAAGGGTAACATACTTGAGACCTATGTCCTTAAAGAGTCAGCAGAGGTCCTTGTTTCCGGGCAGGCTGTGGGGACCAAGATCGGCCAGGGGACAGCACACGTAATCCAGGACAGCGCAAATATCGGTGAGTTCAAGAAGGGCGAAGTGCTCGTTACTACCATGACCGACCCGGACTGGGAGCCGATCATGAAAATAGCAGCAGCCATCGTCACTGACAAAGGGGGGCGCACCTGCCACGCTGCGATCATATCTCGCGAGCTCGGCATTCCGTGTCTTATAGGAACTGAGAATGCTACCGAAAAGCTCTCCACCGGACAGNNGAACAGCTTGACGTTGAAAAGATTCCGAGGACACGAACAAAGATCATGATGAATGTGGGAATACCGGAAAACGCCTTCAAGGATGGTCAAATCCCAAATGACGGCGTGGGACTTGCCCGGGAGGAGTTTATCATCAACTCTCACATCGGGATACATCCCCTTGCCCTAATCCATTATGATGAATTGAAGGAAAAAGTCCAGGATGATCCTGAGATTGCCCGGATCGTGGAAAAGATCGACGCCATGACGGCCGCCCATCCTAAGGACAAGAAGGAGTTTTTTGTCAACAAGCTGGCCAGGGGAGTAGGCAGGATTGCTGCAGGGTTCTATCCGAATGACGTCATAGTCCGTTTGTCTGATTTCAAGACGAATGAATATGCTGAACTCATCGGTGGCCGTCTGTATGAGCCTGTGGAGAGTAATCCGATGATAGGATGGAGAGGGGCCTCCCGGTACTACGACGAAAAATTCAAGCCGGCTTTTGGCCTGGAGTGCAAGGCTATCTTGAAAGCAAGAAATGAAATGGGATTTACGAACATAAAAGTAATGATACCCTTTTGCCGAACGCCTGAGGAGGGGCAAAGGGTGATTGAGACGATGAAGGATTTTGGCTTGGTACAGGGTGAAAACGGCCTTGAGGTCTACGTGATGTGTGAGATCCCGAGCAATGTGATAAGCGCTGATGCGTTTGCAGATGTGTTCGATGGTTTTTCCATAGGCTCAAACGACCTCACCCAATTGACCCTGGGACTCGACAGGGATTCTGATCTTGTGGCACATATTTTTGACGAACGGAACAAAGCCGTAAAGGACATGATAAGTGATGTTATCCAAGTGGCTAAAAGGCGGGGAAAGAAGATCGGGATTTGCGGCCAGGCTCCAAGCGATTTCCCTGAGTTTGCCACCTTCTTGGTTGAGTGTGGCATAGATTCCATGAGTCTCATCCCGGACACGGTGATCAAGACCACGTTGGCAGTGGCAAAGAAGGAGAAAGAACTCGGAATCACGCCTTAAAAGGTTTCAACCTGTACGGATATCCCGTTGGCCGGTTAGCCCGTTATCATACCCTCTAATTCCCCTGCACAGCGAAGGATTTCACTTTTTCAACGGGTGAACCGGCCAACGGGCACAACCCCATTCAGGTTCCCATATCCCACGAAGCAAGGTATTTTTTCTGCTCGCTCGTAAGCGTGTCAATACAGATGTTCATTGTCTCAAGTTTTTCCTTGGCAATCATTTTGTCAATCGACACAGGTACCGGGTACACATCAACAGGAAGCGTTTCTTTCCTCATTACCATGTACTCGACAGAAAGGACCTGGTTGGCAAAGCTCATATCCATTACGCTGGAAGGATGTCCCTCCGCAGCCGCAAGATTTATCAGGCGGCCATCTCCTAAAACATTGATCTTCTTGCCGTCTTCTAAGACATATTCCATTGTGAAGGCGCGGATCTGTTTTTTTCTTTTGGCCATGCCCTCAAGTGCCGGCAGGTCAATTTCCACATTGAAGTGACCTGAATTACAAACGATTGCACCATCCTTCATAATCTTGAAGTGTGGTTTTCCGATCACATTAAGATCACCGGTCACGGTACAAAATATATCACCGATTTCGGCGGCATCTTTGATAGGCATCACTGAAAAACCGTCCATGACTGCCTCAAGCGCCCTTAACGGATCCACCTCTGTTACAATGACATTTGCGCCCATACCTCGAGCCCGCATGGCAACGCCTCTACCGCACCATCCATAACCACAAACCACAAATCGGGAGCCGGCAAGCAGGCGATTCGTTGACCGGATAATGCCGTCTATAGTACTTTGCCCGGTGCCGTACCGGTTATCAAAGAGGTGTTTGGTATCGGCGTCGTTTACTGCAATGATTGGATATTTGAGCACTCCTGCGGCAGCCATGCTCCTGAGACGGATAATCCCGGTGGTAGTCTCTTCAGTGCCGCCCTGAACAGAGTTCAAGAGTTCTTTACGTGCTGAGTGAAGCGTTGAGACCAGGTCGGCCCCATCGTCCATGGTATACATAGGCTTGAAGTCAATCACCGCATTAATATGGTCGTAATAGATTTTCTTGTTTTCCCCCTTAATGGCAAAGACCGGAATCTTGTCATGCCTCACGAGTGAGGCTGCGACATCATCCTGAGTGCTCAGCGGATTAGAGGCGCACAGTCTTACCTTGGCACCACCAGCCTTGAGCGTCTGCACGAGAGCAGCAGTCTCTGTAGTTACATGAAGACACGCCCCAAGGCGTATCCCCTTTAAAGGTTTTTCCTTTGAAATCCTTGCCTTGATCCGGTCTAAGACCGGCATACTCTGCTTGGCCCACTCAATACGGTCTTTCCCCCCTTTTGCCAGTTTTGCATCCTTAATGTCATATTCCATCCAAACCATCCTTTCCGATCTTGTCATTTGTTACTGGTCATTGGTCATAAGCCTTCAATCTTTGGCCTTGGCCTTGGCCACTTTTTTTTGGGGCTTCTTTATACCTGCCTTTTCTATCAGCACATTCACCATATCAGTCTTTTCCCAGGTGAAGTCTTCGTCATTGCGGCCAAAGTGTCCATAGCACGCTGTTTTTTTGTAGATAGGCCGCAGGAGGTTCAAATATTCAATGATCACTGCCGGCCTGAGGTCAAAGACTTCATCGACGATTTCACAAATCCGTTTTCTGGGAATCACCTCGGTCCTGTAGGTATCAACCAACACGGAAACAGGCCTAGCCACACCGATAGAATAGGCGAGCTGTACTTCACACTTTGAGGCCAAGCCGGCTGCCACGATGTTCTTCGCAACATATCTTGCCATGTAGGAGGCGCTCCGGTCTACTTTGGACGGGTCCTTACCCGAGAAGCAGCCCCCGCCATGACTCCCCTGACCACCGTACGTATCTACAATGATCTTTCGGCCGGTAAGTCCAGTATCCCCCATTGGGCCTCCAATCACGAACCGTCCCGTTGTATTGATATAATATTTGGTGTCCCCGTCGATCATGTGCTTGGGTACAACCTTCTTGATGACCTCCTCAGTGATTGCCTCCTTTAACTCTGAATAGGAAATGTCCGGGCTATGCTGGGCGGCAATCACAATAGCCTCAACCCGTTTCGGCTTGTGGTCCTCATATTCAATCGTAATCTGGGACTTGCCGTCCGGGCGAAGAAAATCAAGAGACCCGTTCTTGCGCACCTCTGCAAGGCGCATGGTCAGTTTGTGTGCGTAACATATTGGCATGGGCATCAGTTCAGGGGTCTCATTGCTCGCATAGCCAAACATGAGGCCCTGGTCACCCGCTCCCTGCTCCTTGAAAAGCCCTTTTCCGTTTACTCCTTGGGCAATGTCAGCAGACTGCTGATCAATGCTGGTGACCACGGAACATGTCTTCCAGTCAAAACCCATCCTTGAGGAACTGTAGCCGATATCGCGAATCGTTTCCCGAATAACGTGAGGCATGTCTACATAGCAGGTAGTGGTGATTTCTCCCGAGATGAATGCGAGGCCCGTAGTCACAAGGGTTTCGCAAGCGACACGACCTCTTGGGTCACGCTCTATGATGGCATCCAGGATGGCATCTGATATCTGATCGGCCACCTTATCAGGGTGGCCTTCGGTTACTGATTCTGAGGTAAATAAGTAGTCTCTTTTGGTCATCTGTCCTCCTTGATTTTGTTGTTCTTATCCACAAGGACGATCTCTGGTTTGAAGTCTCCCAGGTTCTTGTCATCTATCGTGGTATAACAGGTAACAATAACCAAATCCCCTTGTGCGCCTTTTCGGGCTGCCGCCCCTTTCAGGGCAATGGTTCCTGTGGCAGGGGACTCTTCTATTGCATAGGTCTCGAATCTCTCGCCATTGTTGATGTTATAGACTTGAACCAGCTCATAAGGAAGGATGTTTGCCTGCTTCATCAAGTCAGCATCGATCCCCAGGCTCCCTTCGTAATTCAGGTCGGCGTCGGTCACCGTGGCTCGGTGGATCTTTGATTTTAGAAAGGTGCGAATCATGCGAACCCCCGGTAATATCGTGTAATCATGAATCAAATAACAACGCTCATGGTTTCAAGATTGCATTGTCTATCAAACGCGTTTTACCGACCCACACGGCCATGGCCATGAGGCTAGGACCGTCAATGCGGTCTACATCTTGAAGTGTTTTTGTGTCGCATACAGCAACATAGTCGATTTTGGTATAAGGATATGACCGGATATGCTCTAATGCCCCTTTGATGACTTGCCTGGCATCCTTCATCCCGTGAGCCACGCTTTTTTGGGCCTGTTGAAGCGAATGTGAGAGGGACAGGGCAGAGCGCCTTTCATCCTTGGACAGATAGGTGTTTCGGGAGCTTAGAGCCAGACCGTCAGCCTCCCTCACAATAGGCACGCCAATGATCCGTATCTCAAAATTCAAATCATCCACCATGCGCCGGATGATAACGAGTTGCTGGTAATCCTTTTCCCCAAAAACTGCCACGTGGGGCTTGACTATGTTGAAAAGCATGGTCACCACCGTGGCTACGCCACGGAAATGCCCTGGTCTCGACAGACCGCAAAGGAACCGAGGAAGCATTTCCAGATCAACATGGGTCTGGTACGTCTGGCCGTACATCGCCTCGGCCTCAGGGGCGAAGATGATATCAACTCCCACAGACTCGGCAAGGTGCGCATCCCGATCCATATCCCGGGGGTAAGACTCAAGGTCTTCTCCAGGGTCAAACTGTGTGGGGTTGACAAAGATGCTTACAACCAGGGCGTCACCATGTTTTCGCCCTTCACGCATGAGGGCCAGATGACCCTCGTGCAAGTATCCCATGGTGGGAACTAATGCGATGGTGTTGCCAGTTTGCAGCAGATGCCCTGCCTTTTGCTGCATTTGATCTATGGTTGTGATGATTTGAATGCGGCCCCCACGTTCAAAACCTTAAATTTAATGCTTCTTTTTCCAGATGTCAACATAAATCGCTGAATCCTGGGCAAAAAAGACGAAAACCTGTTTGTCATCTGTCTAGGCCTGACTCCGTCACTCCCTTCATCCGATCTGTCCCACGATGCCGTGAAAGGTCCGATCGGGGTACATGGGAAATACGATGATGGCCTTCATGCCGGGTTTCACGTCTTTGAGAACGGTTTCTTTGAAATTGGCCTGCACCCACCATTGACTGGTGTCCACAAAGGCGAACAGCATCATCTGTTCATCCACGACAATACCTTCCGACATGAACATATTGCAGATAATGCCATCTGATTTCGCGTATGTGGTGGTCTGTTCCAACTTGATTTTCTTTCTTCCTAAATCGGCTTCAAGGCGCTTTGTTCTGGCCTCGGCCTCGCTCATTTGATGCATGCTTTTTTCCAGGTCCGCCTTGGACACATTGATGGCGACGGCGGTAACCTTGACCTTCTCCGCCAGGGCCTTGGCACGGACCTCGGGCGCGGCTTTTTCCGCCGCCAATCCTTCCATGATAAGGGCCAGGTAACGATCGTACTGATACTCAGCCTCCCTTTGCTCGATCACGAACCTCTTCTTCCCGATGTCTTCCTTGACGGATTTCATCCTGCACCGGTTCTCCTCCAGGGCGTGGGTTGCCTCTACCACCGCCAGTTCATAAGGCTTCTTGAAAACGGTAAACAGTGGGTCACCCATCTTCACGCGATGGTTATTGGCCACGTCAATATGTGTAATGGGACCTGCCACTTCGGCGGCCACGGGCCGGATATTGGCCACCACGAATGCGTTGTCCGTATAGGGCATCCGATTGAGCAAGAAAAAATAGCCGATGAGGCCCAGAAAAACGAATATGAACAGGGTGAGCAGCTTGTTTTTCCCAGGAACTTGATCATTGACATCCCCATGTTCTCATTTTTCAAGACATGATGTCCCATGGCGGTTCGGGGCAAGGTTTCCGTACTGACGCCGCGCATCAGCCGGTCCACGACTTCCGCGAACCGCTCCAGTTCCTGAACAAAAAAGCGCTTCCGCAATTCCAGGTAATGTCATATACTGCCTCCTATGAAATTGTGAGATTACAGGACTTTCCCCTTGATTCCAAAGGGTCAATCCCAAACAAAAAAAACCGCTTTGGCCCATGTGCCATTGCGGGTTCCTGTTTCCATCTAATACTTCGGCAACCTTACCGCCTTTACTGCTGTTGCAGATTTAAGCCCAGGCTTTGCGCCCTGCCCTTTCGGACAGTTTGCCTTTATCCGTATTAAATACTATTTTTTGGAGAAGTGCGTCGTTTTCCGCTAATACTCTGATCTACACATTTTTCTTGTTTTTCAAGGAGTTGAGATTTGTTATGTTCAAGAACAACCCCTTGATTTGATTTGCTTTTCCTGTAACCAAAGTAATAGTGGCTCAACACAAGTTTGCAAAAAACTAACACCGATATCTATGAAGTCAAGAAAAAAAGCCCTGAAAAACAAAAAAGTGCATGTCTATTGCCATGGATAATCATTATCACCTTCTTTTCCATCCTGGAGCCGCCCAAATGCTATAGCTTTTCAGAAAAATACTTGCAAATTTGCGGGATGAATGGTCCTGATAATCATGTCACATTATGCAAAAATGATGTGGAGCTTAACTCCGCAATCCCTGGCCCAGACCTGGCTAATAGGCTCAGTGGTTGCACATATGAAGCGAGCGCCAGGGCAGGCCGCAATCGGTGCTGTTTTCAAGGCGTGAGCCGCAAATCCGAAATACTATACCTCGGAAGGTTATAAATTGCGCTTTTTTCGGTGAGCAATGAGCATCAAGAGCAAG
>MAXP01000009.1:8352-10051 GCA_001751085.1 Desulfobacterales bacterium C00003060
CAGCTATTGATGTTCAGGGCCAGCGAAAAATCGCAAGTTGTGGCCTTTCGAGGTATATATATCCACGTCAAAGAAGTTTAACCGGCCTTTACATGGAATCGGCAGGGCGTATTGAGTTTGATCTGTAAAGACAAATCCGTAAAGACCTTTCTCAAACCATTCAGGTCTGTTGAGGTGCTTGTCCATTTCTTCCAGCCATCTGTCTTTTGTGTTGTATTGCACAACGTCCGTCATGAATGCCTCACCCATCAATACGCCTTTCGGCAAATCTTCCGGCATGTCAAATGCCTCAAACATGCCCGTGTCCACCTTCCTGCTTGCGTGGATCAATATCCATTGAGGCAGCTTCAGTCTCTTTGGTCTCCATGTCCGAATTTCAATACTCTTTCTTCCGGAAACGATTAGTGTAGCCCAAGGTTGGCGCAATGATAAGGCTTTCATTAGTCCATGTGGCATCCTTCATTCACCAGTTTACACTTTTTTCGAAAAAGCGTGTATTATCGAATTGAGGGGCGATGTCGAAACTGGAAATTCGAAATTAGGTAACGCATCTGCATCTTTGTGTTTTTCCCAATTTCAAATTTCAAGTTTCAAATTTTACTGCCAAAATACAAGATCAACAAAGTGTAAACTACTTTTGACTTGTCGTGAAGGATGCCGAAATCTCCTTAAGGTCCTCTGCCAGCTCAAGTGGACCCTGGTAGGTCTTTCGACACTGTTTGGCAATATCGACTTGCTCGCATTCTGGGTAAAAATGGGTGAGCACCAGCTTTTTCACTCCTGCCTGGGTCGCAATCCTGCCGGCCAGAGATGGCGTAAGATGGCCGGGAACCTTCATTTCGTCTGGAAGAGCAGATTCACAAATCAGGACGTCCACCCCTTTTGCCAGTGTGACCAGGTTATCGCATAGATCAGAATCCCCTGAATACACAACAGATCTACCGTCGGGCCCGGTGATACGGTAGGCAAGACTCATGTCGGTATGGTCCATCGGAAGGCTATCCACATCAAAAAGACCACAGTCGAGGTGGTCTGGGCCGGAGGTATCAAGTTCTGAAATCTCCAACAGACCGGGCGCCAGTTCGATCCATTCCCCATAAGCGAGCTTGAGTCTATCATAGAAATCTGCAAATCCCTTAGCCGCCACAATGGTAAATGGTTTCCGTCTCCTGTAGGTGCGGGGGTATTTGGTGGCAAACAGGAAGGGAACTAGCTCACTCGTATGGTCTGGGTGGAGATGGCTGTAAAAAATGTAGGAAAGCTTATCTATGGTGACCCCAGCCTCAAGGAGTCGTCTCATGGTACCTGGTCCGGAATCAAACAGGAGCAGGCTTTTGCCTATCTCAATTAGGACCGAGCAACTGCTCCGTTTCAAAGAGGGAACACAGGTTCCCGAACCGAGTATTGTAATCTTCATGATCTAAAGCGCCTTTCGCCTTAAAAAACAAGCCCGAACCCCGCAGCTTGCCGCGGGGAATCTTCAACAACCTGCTATCACTTTAACATTTCGGAATTGCCGTCCGCCGAACTCCGCCCATGCAATTCAGGGCTGGGCCATGAAATAATGGACAAGCGTTGTATGCCCCCCGTGTTATAGATTTCAAGATAATGTT
Source organism: Desulfobacterales bacterium C00003060 (assembly GCA_001751085.1). Taxonomy (GTDB): domain Bacteria; phylum Desulfobacterota; class Desulfobacteria; order Desulfobacterales. The sequence goes on from MAXP01000009.1 coordinate 9,966, forward strand.
TTTGGGGTATAGTAAAGGCTCAGTAAGACCTAACTTTGTTGTTGGTAGTGGAAGACTCAAAGCTGAAAGCTGAAGGCAGCAGAACC
>MAXP01000010.1 GCA_001751085.1 Desulfobacterales bacterium C00003060
CCTCAACAGGGTGGACATAAGCCTTGAAGGGGATATGGGGCCGGAATCAATTCGATGGCTCTCAGACCTAATCCATATGCCGCCCGAGGTCAAGGTCCGGTCACCCCTGTCTGTTTCACGGGGTCGCTTAGTATGGGACAGGGGGGGCAGAGCATCTGTTACAGGAGATCTCGTTGTGGACCATGGTCCCAATGTCTCTATAGACATTCTTCAAGATCCCGAGGAGCTGAGGATCAAGCATTTGCTCATTGAAGACCGGGAATCTTGCGCTCACATCAAGCTCAATGTCAAAAAGAAGGAGTTCGACTTTGAATTTTCCGGTCACGTGACTGAAACAACCATGCATAACCTGTTCGAAAAAGACCATCTTTCTCAAGGTCGGATAAACGGGGATTTCCGGGCCCACATTTTGATGGATGAACCGGTTAAATCGACAGCTCAAGGCAAACTCATAGGCCAGGACCTGGTTTTTCCGTGGAAACTGGGGGTGCCGCTGAAAATCGAGAGCGTTTCTCTGGATGCCACAAAAGATGGTATCAAGGTGGACCAGGCTGTTTTCATGTTGGCGGATAAGCGCCTAATGCTCAAAGGAAATGTGAAGGCTTCAGCGGCAGGATTCGTGCTCGACATGGACCTTTCTGCCGACGATATCGAGTGGGATCAACTAACAAAGGTTCTGGAAGATAACGGAGAAAATGCAGGACAGGACAAAGATCTATGGGACCTGCCGGTGCAAGGCGTTCTCAGATTGAAATCAAAAACCTTCAAATATGAGACGTTTACCTGGACCCCTTTTCATGCAAACATCTCCTTTAGCCACGATGAGATCGGTGTTGCAGTTACGGAGGCCAATCTATGCGGCATTTCAACCCCGGGGGTTCTGATGATTTCCCCCCAGGAGCTTCTACTACGTTTCAAGCCGGTGTCTAAAGGTCTGGAATTAGCTCCAACCCTTGCCTGCTTTGGAGATAAAGAGGGGCCGGCGACGGGTAGATTTGACCTTAAAGGGAAGGTGATCGGGCAGGTAAAGAGTGAGGAACTGGCCAGGTCCATAAGGGGAGACTTAGAATTCGTTGCCAATGATGGGCGGATACACCACCTTGGAGTATTGGCAAAGATTTTCGCTTTTCTCAATGTGACCGAGGTCTTCAGGGGAAAATTTCCCGACTTCGGAAAGGAAGGATTTGCGTATAATTCCATAGAAGCAAAAGGGAACATTCAAGATGGCAAACTTGTCATGAAGGAGGCGATCATGGACGCTCCTTCGATGCGAGTAGCGTGTAAGGGTTATATAGATTTCATCAACAAAGAGCTGGATCTTAAGGTGCTGGTGGCACCATTGAAGACCGTGGATTCGATAATCGAGAAGATCCCTCTGGTGAGCTACATTTTCGGCGACACGCTCGTTTCCATTCCTGTTAAGGTTACCGGCGACTGGACAGATCCAGAAGTAACGCCTCTTGCTGCCTCGGCGGTGGGATCGGGACTATTGGGGATAGTGGAAAGGACCTTCATGCTGCCTGTCAAAATAACAGAAGTCCTGACTACAGATGAGAAATAGAAGGACATGAGCGAAGCGAGCTAAGTTCGGTGGATGGCTTTAAGACAAGAAGAGTAATTCGATTGAAAGAGACTGATGGGGCAGGAGTAATTTTTTTTGTAAATTACTTTGCTTTTGCGCACGAGACCTATGAACTGTTTATGGAAGAGATCGGTTATTCACTCGGCAGAATTATCCAACAGGAGTCTTTTTTGCTTCCGATTGTGCATGCGGAATCGGATTATCATAGAATGTTGAAACTGGAAGACAGCATCACTATCGTTCTTAATGTAAGCAGGATCGGCAGGACATCTTTTACCGTGGTCTATGACTATTTCCTGGAAGACGAGGAATTGGCGGCCACGGTTAAGACCGTCCACGTTTGCGTTGATAAGACCACACTCAAGAAGAGACCCATCCCTGAAGAGTTGCGGCAGGCACTGGAAGAATACGAAAAAGCATAGCGCAGTTTTTTTGATCTTGCTCTATGCCCTTTGCGCTCTGCCCCATGCGGCACACACAGGCATTGGCGGCCGAAGTGAAGCGATTTGCATTGCCGGCTGAACGGCTACGAATGTCTCTTTTGATAAAGTTTCCTCAAAGCAGCATAATCTGTTTTTCCAATAGCGGCTTGTGGTAATCCGTCGAGCAAAATGACCCTGTCCGGTATCTTTATCTTAGCGAGTCTCGTCTTCAGATACGCGACCATGTCGTGTTCCTCAAATGACGCTCTATTCTTTGGTTCAACAAAGAGCACCGGCCTTTTTCCCCACTCTGCATCGTCCACCGCTAAGACGGCGCAGGCATTGATGTCAGGGTAAGATGCCGCCTCAACCTCAATTTCCCGGGCGTAGATGTTTTCCCCACCGGAAACAAACATGTCATCCGTTCTCCCAGTTACAGTGAGATATCCATCGGAATCCAGATAACCTCTGTCCCCTGTAGCAAACCACTGATGATCATGCCATATTTTCCGTTTTTCACAATTGAGATATTTCCTAAAAAGCGTCTTTCCTTTGATGACAATCTCACCCTCCACACACGGAGGAAGGTCTCTTCTCTCGGGATCGACTACCCGAAGCTGAACATACTTCAATGGTCTTCCGCAAGTAGATAATCTATCTGCCGGATCACCGGGAGACATACTGGTAATCTGTGAAGCTGATTCCGTCATGCCATATGTGGTGAGTACAGGCATTCCGGATTGCCTGATTTTTTCTATCAGTTTCTTAGGCGCCGGTGCACCACCGAGTAAAATCACCTTGATAATGTCCTGTATATGTTTATGATCCGTCGATTCGATCAACCGTTGGAGCATGGTGGGTACCAGAGAAAGGTGAGTAATCCTGGATGCATCTACTAAGGCCCTTATTTCTTCACAGTCGAAACCATGAGTGATATAAACCGATGCCCCGGCAAGTGCGCACCGATGCAGAATCAGTAATCCACCCACGTGGTATAATGGCAGGGACAAAAGCCAGCAATCCCCGGTTGCAAGATCCAGATTCAGGTTCGATGCAAGTGCACTGTAGTAATAATTGCCGTTAGTCAAAACAGCCCCTTTTGGAATCCCTTTGCTGCCGGAGGTAAAGATCACAGAGGTTTCCTTATCCAAGGCAATATCCTTAGATGCAAGTTGTTCGGCCTTTTTTTCCTCACTGCTTACTAATCTTTGAGGGCAATTCTCCAAGATGTGGACAGGCAATCCCAATGATTTCGCCCGGTCATAGTGATCCTTGTCAGAGAGAATCATTCTGCACCGCGATAATGACAATTGCTCTTTCCAGCCATTTTCCGTCAGACGCAGATTCAATGGGACCATTGAGGTGCCAAGCCTGCTCATGGCATATACTGCAATACAATAATCGATTGAATTCCGTGACAGGACACCGATTCGATCGCCGCCAATTATGCCCAGCTTTGTCAGCCAGTGGGCCATACGGCGCAGGCGAATCTCGGCTTCCTGGAAGCTTATATCATGTCGTGGATCATAAAAGGCTATGTGATGGGGGTGTCGCAGAGCGTTCGTGTAAATAGGGCAGGTGATCTTTTCCATGGTCAGATTTCAGATAGTGGAGGGTATGAGAGAGGGCCTAAGACTGACGCCCAACCCCGGTCTTTGCGGCACATTCATGCGCCCGGAAATGATCGGAAGGTCTTCATTAATGATGGAATCCTGGAACAAATCCAGAGTATCCAGTCCGCATGCAAGAACATGATGACCCAGCATGGCAGCCGCATGAAGACAGGCCGTAACCCCAATGCCGGATTCCAACGTAGATGTAAGCACGGTCTTGAGGCCTTGTTCTGCCGCCATCCTTGACAGTTTCACGGATTTGTTGATGCCGCCTAACATCATCGGTTTAAGCACAATCACATCGCATGCCTTGTTTTCCAGCAGATCATGAAACCTGTCGGTTTCCGCCACTGTTTCGTCCAGGGCAATTCGCAATCCGGTTTCTTCCCGCAATGCGATCATGTCGTGGCTGGTGGGCTCCTTCAACGGTTCTTCCACATATTCAATCCCAAATCCCTTTATTTCATTCAGCAGGTCGACAGCCTCATTAAGATCCAGGCCCCTGTTGAGGTCCAGCCGAATCATGACATCATCTGCCACCCGGTCTCGCACCGTCTTGATTTTTTGGATGGCCGGTTCTATGCCTCCTGCCTCGATTTTGATCTTGTAGGCCCGAAAATGTCTGGCTGCTTTTTGTGCTAATTGTCCTTGAATATCTTCCGGCGATCCTGCGAGAATTGCATTGACGGCGACATTTCTTAACGGATTATTGCAATACCAGGTTGAAAGGGGCAGCTCTGCTTTCTTGCCTGCAAGATCCCCAAGGAGCATTTCAAAACCGAATATCACCGATGGAGGGGCGCTCAGTCTATCCTCCAAATCCCCAAGGATTTGTATAAGGCCTTCAGGGTCCACCGGCAGCTCTGCATTGTCCAGATAACCGGCCACCTCCTGTGCGCTTTGTTTTGCACGGGATCGACTTTCCCTGTTAAAACCATCCAAGGGTGATATCTCTCCGATTCCGGAGCATCCATCATCTGTTTTGGCACAAATAATGATTCCTTTTCGAAGGTTCAGTAGGCCGTGAGCAGTGACCAGTGGAGCCTTGAAGGTCAGCTCGAAATCGATCAAAGAAAGCCTGCGGATTTTCACAATAACCAGCCGAGTGAAAACAGAGCGCCGAATATTGCCAAGAGCCGTGCAGTGCCTGCCAAGGCATCATTTAATACTTGGCCGTTGGTACATGTGAGCACCTTTTTTGTCACGGGAATGGCAGGAAAAATGTACAGTGCAGCCAGGTTTGTCCAGACATGCGTTCCTTCTATGGCATAGATGGTTATTGGCACCAACATGGCGCCGCAGATCATTAAAAGATATTCCGTTCTGGCGAACCCTGCGCCAAAGCGTACTGCCAATGTGTGTTTGCCGCTCTTTTTATCGGTTTCCATATCCCGAAGGTTGTTCACAACCAGGATGGCCGTGGCAATCATCCCCAGGGCAAAGCCCGCCAGCAGTACGGCCGTGTTGACATGGCCGGCAAAAATGAAGTAGGTTCCCCCAACAGCCACCGGACCAAAGAATATCAGTACAAGTATATCCCCAAGACCGATATAACCCAATGGAAACGGCCCATACGTGTAGAGCACGGCAAGCAGAAGTGATAGTAACCCGATAATCATGATCGGCCATCCTGCTCGCCAAACCAAATAGATACCGGCTAGAAATGCCAGGCCCAATACGGTTGTCGTAGCGATTTTCATTTGATGCGGTGTCACGAGTCCAGCCTGAGTAACCCGCATGGGCCCCTTCCTTGTTTCATCATCTGTCCCTTTCTGGAAGTCGAATACGTCGTTGGCAAAATTTGTTCCAACCTGAATGAGCACGGAGCATGTTAACGTGGCAAGAAAGGATATCATGTGGAATTTGTCCACTTCGAATGCCATGACCGTGCCGACTATTACCGGAATAATGCCCGCCCACAAGGTCTTGGGCCTTGCAGCCAACCACCAGACTTGCCATTTTTTGTATTTACAGCTTTCGGGGTAGGCGTTCACAGGTTCAGATTTCCCTTCAAGGATTACGGGTGAATTTCGAAAAATCCGGCTTTCTCTTTTCTAAAAAGGCATTACGTCCCTCCTGGCCTTCCTGTGACATGTAGAAGAGCATGGTGGCATTGCCTGCCAACTCCTGAAGTCCTGCCTGGCCATCGCAATCCGCATTCAAAGCTGCTTTCACGCATCGTAAGGCCACTGGACTGTTCATCAGGATTTCTTTACACCATTTCACTGTTTCTTCTTCAAGTTGTTCGTAGGGAACCACATGATTGATCAGACCCATTTCCAGGGCCTGCCGGGCATTGTATTGCCGGCACAAGAACCAGATCTCCCTTGCCTTTTTTTGACCGACTATTCTGGCCATGTAGCTGGAGCCATAACCTGCGTCAAAAGATCCTACTCTGGGCCCGCTTTGGCCAAAAATGGCATTATCAGCGGCAATGGTCAAGTCACACAGCATCTGTAAGACATTCCCCCCGCCAATCGCATATCCGGCCACCATGGCAATCACAGGCTTTGGCATGGTCCTGATCTGTCTCTGCAGGTCAAGAGCGTTCAGCCGGTGGACACCCCTGTTATCCTTATACCCGGAATCTCCCCTCACTTTCTGGTCACCGCCCGAGCAGAAAGCCTCTTTCCCTTTGCCTGTCAGGATAATCACGCCGATATTCGGATCTTCACGGGCATCCTCAAGGGCAAGCAGCATATCCTTAACCGTCAAAGGCCGGAAAGCATTCCGAACGTGGGGGCGGTTTATCGTAATCCTGGCAATCCCTTCCCCCTTTTCATACTCAATGTCTTCAAATTCCCGGGCCGTGATCCAGTCAACGATGCTCATATAAGTACTTCTCCTTCAAGAAATCCGTCAAAATTTGTGCAAATTTCTCAGGCGCCTCTGCATGCGAATTATGTCCTGTTTCAGGTGTCAAATGCACTTGAGAATCCCCGAGATAATCTTTCATTTGGTATGCTATTCGTCTGTACTTATGGTCCAGTTCGCCTGCAATCAACAAGACAGGCATAGATAGTGTGCCGAGTCTATCCCATAAAGGTGGCTGCCTTCCCAGGCTCAGCTCTCGAAGCACCTTTGCCATCCATGCAGTATCATTATTTTTTCTGGCGGTTTTTATTTTATTCAGCTTTTCCGGATGCCTTCTTAATGTCTCAAAAAAATCCGTCTCATACCAACTCTCTGTGAACCTGGCAATGCCTGTGCTTTCCAGCCTTTCTGCCCTTTCTTCATCTAAGACCAGTCTGTTGTTTCTTTCCTTGTCATCCTGGAGACCAGGGTTAACGCCCTCCATTACCAAGGCATTGAACCTTTTCGGATATCTTGTTGCCGTAAATAGGGCGACTCTTCCACCCATTGAATATCCAATGAGTGCCGCAGATGCGAGGTGTAATTGCTCCATCAAGTCCATAAGCCCCAGGGCAACGAAATCAAAATCAAGAGGTTCGTCTATGGTTTCAGCAATCGTCCTTCCATGCCCCGGAAGATCCGGCAAGATACAATAATATTCATCTTCGAGTATTTCTGAAATCTCCAACCAATCTGAGGCTGTGCCCATGAATCCATGAAGGAAGATGAGCGGCGGTCGCTCCCGCTCTCCCTTGTCGATATAATGCCAAGATAACCGAGCAGTCATCCGTTCAGCACGGGGCTACGCCCTATTTCCTCTGCAACTCTTTTCCAGATCATTTCATGCTCGACAAGGTTCTTGTCACGTCTTGTGTGAACCTCAATGATGGATGAAGTGCCCGAATCGATTGATCTCTGATAGACCTTTCTAAACGATGCCATGGAGCTGGGATTTTCATAGGGCAGACCAAACAACTCTGCCGCCTTTTTGAATCTCAGGCCATGTGGTGTGGCAAAATAGGTTTCAAAGTGCTCAGTCAATTTAACCACCGGCAGGAACGAAAAAATGCCGCCCCCGTCATTGTTTAAGACAACTATGGTAAGGGGCACGTGGATCTTGTTGATCAATCCCAGAGAATTTATGTCGTGCAAGACCGCCAAATCCCCGGCCAAGAGTGTTGTCGGACGATTCAATCCTGCGGCAAATCCAATCGCAGAGGCAATCGTCCCGTCTATGCCATTGGCGCCTCGATTACAGCCAACGGCAAGTGCTTTGCCGGAACAGGCGGCAAAAGCATCTGCTTCGCGCACCGGCATACTGTTGCCCAGGTATATGCCGCTGTCCTCGGCAACAGAGTCCAACACGACACAAGACACGGCCCATTCGCTAATCTTGTCCTGTGTCATGACAGAATTCCTTATGACCGCACTGCTGATCTCCTCTGCTTGGCAGAAGATATCCGTGAGTCCCGATGCAGTCTTTTGTATTCTCTCTGACAGCTTTTGTGCAAATCGTCCAGGATCTGACTCGACCCTTTGCGTTACCCGAAACATGGGGTCCTGACGAAAAGGATGACTGTTTACGACGATATATTCTCCGCGGCTTTCCTCGATATACTGATTCAAGGATTTGGATACCGGCATACCTCCCATGTGTAGTATCAAGTCCGGGTAAAACCTTTTACGGAAATCCTCTATTCGAAGATAAAGGTCATAGTGGGCAACGACGCCTTTGGCGTTTCCTGATGCTGAACAGGCAAAACGGATCCCGGAATTGATGTCCGCCAGCAGGGGCCACCCCAACTGAGATGCCAGGTCCATGATCGCCTTTTTGTTTGTGCCCGCCGATAACTGCCCCACAATCAACAAACCGTTCTCACAGCCTTCGATCATCTTCCCTATCCGGTCAGTGTCCTCTGTGGAAGGGATCGATCGTGATTTGGCGTAGGTGGTAAAGGACTGCCCGCTTTTGTGCCATTGGTCCAGGATGGAGAGGTAATTGTCCCATCCGTGTTTTTCTCTGTTAGAGATCAAGGGGTCCCTGAATTGGCAATTGATCTGTACCGGACCGGCAGGTCTGCTGACAGCACGATAGACTGCCTGGTCAATTGTAGTGAGTAAAAAAGATGGTGAAATAGCCGTGTCGGGTGCAGGCAGGTCAAAGTGCCATCGCAAGTAATCTCCGAAGATATTTACCTGATTGATCGTTTGTGGCGAGCGCGTATCCCTGAGTTCCACGGGCCTGTCACTGCTCAATATCAACAGAGGGATGGCAGATTGACCGGCCTCAATCACCGCGGGGAAATAATTCGCCACTGCAGTGCCTGAGGTGCATACCAGAGCAGCAGGTCGACCCGTTGCTTTTGCATACCCCATGGCGTAGAAGGCTGTTCCCCGCTCGTCCGTGTGAACAACAGTGCGTGCCTGCTTATTCTCCGCTGCCGCAATGACGAGTGGTGTGGAGCGGGACCCTGGAGAAATACAGAGGGTCGTAACCCCGCAGCGGATCAGTTCTTCTATGATCAATCCGGACCAAAGGTGATTGAGACCCATGCTTGAGGTCTGTCCCTGCCTGAGGGATCGGGGGGTGCTTTGCGGCAGCGCTTCGCAGGAATGGAGCGAGCCGGTCACTCCAGCCCTCCGGAAAGGACCTTGAAGGCAGTAGACATCTTGTCTTCAATTTCCTGCCACTCCGATTCCGGCGTAGAGCCTTGGACGATGCCGGCCCCCGTGAAAAGAGAAATGACCCTGTCGGTTACAAGGGAAGACCGAATGCCGACCGCCATTTCGGCTGATTCATGGGAAATGATTCCAACCGGACCGGCGTACCATCCCCTGCCAAAAGGCTCCAATCTCTTAATGAGGCTCGTTGCAGCAGGGCCGGGGTAACCCCCAACGGCCGCTGTCGGATGCATGATTGAGACTATTTCTCCAATGGAAATGCCATTCTCTAAAACACCGGAGATATTGGAGACCAGGTGCTGCACATTGGCAAGTTGCAGGATCTTCGGCTGTCCCGACAAGCATGCGTTTTTCGTTATTTGCTGAAATTTTTCAAGCAGATCACCTGTCACAAATCCGTGTTCTGACAGTTCTTTCCGGTTTTGCAACAGCCATGCACTGCGACGTTGGTCCTCATCCGGATCAGCTCCCCGAACCACAGTACTGCACGCTGCCTCGCTGACAAGGAGGTTCTTCTCAGTTTTGAAAAGACGCTCCGGCGTTGCCCCCAAAAATGCTGTGTCCTGTCTCGGTTGAAGCAGGAAACAATAACAACGGTCATTGGCGTCTTTGAGGGCGTGCAAATAATCGACAGCGTCAACAGGTTTTTCAAATAACAGGTCAGTTCGTCTGGCAAGAACAACCTTATCTATTTTACCCTCGGATATTTCATGAAGAGATGTGTCAACATTGTTCGTCCAGCCTGTATAGTCGGGGTGATCTGTCCTTGTGATGATTGCCGGAAATTGATCTGGTGTCGGAGATGGATTCTCTGCTTGTGTTTTTTTTAAAGATTCCAATATGCTGGTAAAAGTCTCATTAACGTCTTCATGCCCCTCAAGGAGCACACCAGCCGAGACAAAATAATCCTCATTTATTCGAAGCATCATGACTTCCGGGAGGACAAACCAAAAACCAGGGAAATCTTCCCATCTATTGTCCTGTTTTTCTTGAGGTGAAAAGGACATGCCCCCCAGAAATCGTAAGAAATCCTTTTGCGGATGCTTGTCAAGCATGGCCGACAATTTGCCGAAAGCGGTCAGGAATCGAGAAGGATCATCTTCGCTGACGGTCATCAGGGATCCGTATCCGCCGATCTCCATGCTTCCTTCCCTGTCATACCAATACAGGCGTGGGTAAAGAGAATGGCTTTTCAGCCACCGCAGGATATCCACTGGAACTGTTCTACAGGTCACAAGCAGGGGCAGCGGCTTGCCTGACTGAATCATACCCTTTATCCGAGGGAGAAACCGGTTCACCTGATTTCTTACATCCTTGGACTCGATTATTTTGCTTGAGTATTTCACAACTGACAAACGTCTCGGGATTTTTACACTCAGTGCGCTTCCGCCCAGTTCCGGCCTGTCTTTACGTCAACCTTGAGGGGTACTCTTAGCGGGTAGACCCCTTCCATGATCTCGGTGACAAGTCTTGCCACACCCTCTATCTCCTCAGGCGGGACTTCAAATACCAGTTCATCATGGACCTGCAGAAGCATCTCGGTCTTCAGGCCCTTTTGGCCGAGGACCTGGTGCATCCGGATCATGGCCATCTTGATCAAATCGGCTGCCGAGCCCTGAAGCGGCGTGTTGACCGCCGTGCGCTCGGCAAACTCACGGGCCGTACGGTTCTTGCTTGAAATGTCGGGCAACCGGCGATGACGGCCCAGGATCGTGGTGACCTTGCCTGTTTTTCCCGCTTGCTCAATGGTTTCATTTATGAATTGCTTTGCCCCTTTGTACGTACGGAAGTAGTTTTCAATATAGATCTTCGCCATCTTCCGGCTGATGTTTAGCTCTTTGGAGAGCCTGAAAGGGCTCATCCCGTAAATGATCCCGAAGTTTATGACCTTGGCCTGCCGGCGCATCTCCGGTGTAGTCATAGACGGCAGCAATTGAAAAATCTCGGCTGCTGTGCGCGCGTGGATATCCTGGTCTTCTTCAAAGGCCTCGACAAGGATGGGGTCCTGCGAGTAGTGGGCAAGGAGTCGAAGCTCTATCTGGGAATAGTCGGCAGATAGCATGACCCAGCCTTTCCTTGGGATAAAGGCCTCCCTGATCTTGCGGCCCTCATTGGTCCTCACGGGAATATTTTGAAGGTTAGGGTCACTGCTGCTCAAACGGCCGGTGGCCGTGACGGTCTGATTATACGACGTATGGATGCGACAGGTTTCCGGATGAATGATATCCAAAAGTGCATCGACATAAGTGGACTTGAGCTTGGCGAGCGAGCGGTACTGCAAGACCATGGCAGGGAGTTCATGTTCCAAAGAAAGGACCGTGAGGACCTCGATATCCGTGGAATACCCGGTCTTCTTCTTCGTCTTTTTTTGAATGGGGAGCCTTAGTTTTTCAAAAAGTATCCGGCCCAGTTGCTGGTGGGATTGGATATTGAAACGCTCTCCGGCAATAGAGTATATTTGCTTCTCTACATGATCGAGTTGACGCTCGAAGTCTTTTGATAAGGTCTGCAGGCAGGCCTTGTCCACACAAATTCCAGACATCTCCATGTCTACAAGGACAGGTATGAGAGGCATCTCCACTTCCTTGAAGAGGCTATCAAAGCCGCCCTCCTGGAGCTTGGGTCTCAGGATCTCATAGGCCATGAATGTGATATCAGCGTCCTCGCATGCATAAGTCACCGCATCCTCTACAGGGACCTCGGCAAAGCCCCTGTTGCTCTTTCTGCCACGGGTGACGTCTTTGTATGATATCATCCTATGGTCAAGGTATTCGGCCGCAATCATTTCCAGGCCATGGGCGCGCCGGGTCGGACTGAGCAGGTAGGAGGCCACCATGGTGTCAAACATAACCCCTTGAAGTTGAATCCCGGAACGCCTCAGTACGATCCAGTCATACTTGATATTCTGACCCACCTTGGCCAGGTTCGGGTCTTCAAGGAGGGGCTTCAAGATACCAAGGGTGCGGTCAGGGTCAAGCTGCCTGGGCGCACCGGAATAGCAGTGTCGCAAGGGGACATAGGCGGCTTCATTCGGCCGGCACGCAAAGGAGAGTCCCACAATCTCAGCCTGCATTGGGTCCTTTGCAGTTGTCTCTAAGTCAAGGGCAAACGTCCCTGCCTGTTTCAGATCATCGATTAGCGCCTTGAGGGCCTCGTCAGCGAGAATCACGCGATAGTTCTTGTGGCTAAGGTCGGCCTTCATAGGAAACTGTTTCTGGAGCCTTTGAAACTCCAGAACCTTGAAAAGACTGGCCAGTTTCTCCTTATCCGGGGCCGAAACCTTAAACGATGAGGGCTCTACGGATAACGGTATTTTCGTATCTATTGCCACCAATCGACGGCTTAACATGGCCTGTTCACGGAAGTTGGTCAGGTTCTCGCGAAGTGTCTTCTTTGTTATTCCGTCGAGGTTTTCAAAGACCCCCTCTATGGTTCCATAGGAATTGATCAATGCAACGGCCGTCTTTTCCCCGATCCCGGGGACCCCTGGTATATTGTCCGAGGTGTCACCGGCAAGGGCCATGGCATCAATCCATTGAGAGGGCTCCAGGCCAAAATCTTTCTTCAGGCCCGCATAATCAATGATGCTGTTTTTCATGGGATCCCAGATACTCGTCCTGGGGGAGACCAACTGCTTAAAGTCCTTGTCGCCGGTGACCATTACAATGTGGAAGCCTTTTTCTTCTGCAGCACGGGCCAGTGTCCCTATGATATCATCAGCCTCATATCCCTGGAGTTCCATTGAAATGATGTTCATCCCTTCAACAACTTGCTTGATGTAGGGTATCTGTGCCGCAAGGTCTTCAGGCATGGGCGGGCGATTTGCCTTATAGGCATCGTACATCTCGTGGCGAAAGGTGGGGCCCTTTGCGTCAAATACCATAACCATATACTCAGGCATCCGCTCAGTGATGAGCTTTAGGAGCATGTTTGTGAAACCGAAGGTGGCGTTGGTAGGCAGGCCCTGGGTTGTGGAGAGATGGCGGACGGCATGGTAGGCTCGGTATATGAAGCTGTTTCCGTCAATGAGATAGATGGTGTTTTCAGGGGTGCTCAGTTCTTTGGTCATAGTCTCATGAAATCTTGATAGACATTTCGATGAACTTTATAGACCTTGTTTACCACGAATCAGGAACTATGACAACGCTCACAAGGCACTTTGTTGTGTCCAGGAAAACCCCGTCCTCCGGGCGGGGTCAGAGTTCTTTGGTTTTGCCTGTACGTACCAATATTCCATAAAGCGATTCAATGATTGCATATCAGTTCGATCTATATTAAACTTTTTGGACCTGTGCGGTTAGGTTCCCGCAGGGCTGTGTGGTTTTCATTTGCCGCCCTCTCAGCGGCAAATGAAAAAAGAACCTCTGCGACCTCTGCGT
>MAXP01000011.1 GCA_001751085.1 Desulfobacterales bacterium C00003060
GAAAAACTCGTAACTTCTCAAAAAGTCCGGGTAAAGTCCTGCCTGTCGGCTCAGATTATTGAGAAGTCGCCGGACTTTCTGAGAAGTTACGAGAATCGGAGTCAGGGGATGAATATTGCCTATTTTGACTGTTTTTCCGGGATAAGCGGCGACATGATTCTTGGCGCCTTGATGCATCTTGGGGTGCCGGTAGATTTTGTTGAAGACAATATCCGCAAGATGCCCTTGAAAGCATTCCGTTTGGAGATCACTACGGCCGCCCGGATGGGCATCCACGGCCGGAAGGTCAGGGTTGTTCTTGACGATGGAGATAAACATGCCAGGAATTACAAAGACATAAGGTCCCTTATCAACGACAGTCCTCTCCCTGACACGGTGAAACGCTTGAGCCTCGATATCTTTGGCAGGTTGGCCGAGATTGAGGCGTCTATTCACAACTGCTCAAAAGACGACGTGCACTTTCATGAACTGGGGGGTGTGGATGCTATTGTTGATATAGTGGGGGCTGCACTTGGGGTGAGATGGCTTGGAATAGGCAAGGTTTTCGCTTCAGAGATTCCAGTGGGCAAAGGATTTGTGATCTGCCACCACGGGAGGCTTCCCGTTCCAGCCCCGGCAACCTTGGCCCTACTTGATGGCGTGCCGGTCTACGGCACAACAGTTTCCCAGGAATTGGTTACACCCACCGGTGCTGCGATTCTCACATCGCTTTGTCGAGATTTTGGCCCAATGCCCAGGATGCTGATTCAAGAAATCGGCTACGGTGTTGGGACCCGTGATTTGAAAGAGATGCCGAACCTGCTCAGGGTTGTCGTGGGGGAGTCCGATTCTCTATTGGAGACGGATTGCGTTACAGTCGTGGAGACTAACATCGACGACATGAATCCCGAGATATTCGGCTTTGTCATGGAGAGACTCTTTGAGGATGGGGCACTAGATGTCATCTGGATTCCGGTCTTTATGAAAAAAAACCGACCAGGGACCGTGGTGCAGGTTATGTGCAAGGAAACAGATCGAGGGGCCGTGGTGCACCGGATTCTCTCAGAGACCACTGCCACAGGGGTGCGCTATTACCGGGCGGGGCGAGCAAAGCTGCCAAGAAAGGTCAAAGAGGCAGCCACTTCATATGGCAAGGTGCGAGTGAAGGAGGTCTCAGGTCCCACAGGCAGGGTCTCTGTGGTACCTGAATATGAAGACTGCAAAAGGATTGCCCTGGAGAAGAACGTACCCCTTAAGGTTGTGTATCAGACTATCATGAAGGAGACGGCGTAGGGATGCTGAGTGCGCAATACTGGTTTTTCTCTGTGATCTCTTGATTCCGCAATCCGCAATCGAATATGGCACTGCACAAAATTCGGGAGAAATTGGTGGTTTTGTTGGCAACAGGCTGTTATGCAGGATACGTCCCCGTGGCACCTGGCACCTTCGGTACCCTGGTGGCGATTCCGCTCTGCTATCTCCTTTCGAGGGTTGACCCGGTTCAGGCTGTTCTTCTCCTTGGCCTGTTCACAGGATTTGCCGTATGGATATCAGGAAAGGCTGAAGATCTGTTTAACAGCAAAGACAGCAGCCTTATCGTTATAGATGAGATCGCCGGTTTGTTGGTGACTCTGTTTCTCATACCTTGGAGCATCAAGAGTGTAGCGGTCGGTTTTTTTCTCTTCAGGCTCATCGATATAGTCAAGCCCTTTCCCATCAGATGGCTTGAGCAGAAACTCAGTGGTGGGTGGGGCATAGTCCTGGACGATGTGGCAGCCGGCATCTGCGCCAACGTTTTCTTGAGGCTGCTCCACCGGTTCTACTAATTTGATGTGAACCCTGCGCCCCGAAAAATCTCTTTGAGCCTTGATCCCAGCTTGAAGCCGTCAATTTTGATTTGACTGGAAGATAAGGCCCTGCTATAAGACAGATTGAGGCCGCAAGGCATTTGGCAGGCAGGTGCTCCATGAAACAGATTGGGATTCTAGTCAAGGCACATGAAGAGGCCATTGAGATGGCCAGGGAAATGGAGACCTGGCTGAAAGCTAAAGGGATTGAGGTCCTTACCAGGCAGAATGTTCCCGCACCCATTACATCGAGGAAGGGTCTGGTGGAAAATATTCCAAAGGCCCCCTCCGGCCTTTCCTGTGTTGTTGTATTGGGCGGTGACGGAACCTTCCTGAGCGCCATTCGATGGATACAGGATACCGGTATCCCGATTCTGGGGGTAAACCTGGGAAATTTTGGTTTCCTGACTGAGACCTCAGCCGATCGAATCTTCCCCATCATGGAAGATATCATCAACGATGCCTTTACCACTGAAGAAAGGATCTTGTTGTCAGCACAGGTTTTCCGAGATGGTGAAGGGATTGCCACTCAGACCGTTCTCAACGATGTAGTGATCAACAAGGAGGCCTTAGCGCGTATAGCCCACATACATACCTACATTGATGACGAATACCTCACCACCTTCAAGGCGGATGGACTGATTGTAGCAACTCCCACTGGTTCGACCGCCTATTCACTTTCGGCAGGCGGGCCGATCATCTATCCCTCCCTTGAGACGATCATACTCACCCCCATATGCCCCTTTACTCTGACAAACCGTTCCCTGATCCTGCCTGATACCTCTACGATCAAGATCAGGCTGGATGAGCGGGATTCCAACGTATTCTTGACCTTTGACGGCCAGGTGGGGCTCCATATTACATATCAGGATTCCATTGTTATCAGAAAGGCCCCCCATACGATTCACATGATCAGGACGCCGGACCTAAACTACTATGAGGTACTGAAGGCCAAGCTGAAATGGGGCGAACGATAGCGTATAGATCGGGGCAGTTTCCTCCACACAGACCTCAGCCCTTTTTTCGCGCAAATTCCTCCATGAAATCGGCAAGGGCCTTTACTGACTCCAGGCTTGTCGCATTATATATTGAGGCACGACACCCTCCGACCGAACGGTGCCCCTTGAGCCCGCCTAGTCCATGCTTAAGCGCTTCCTGTATGAATTGCTTTTCCAGGTCCTCGCTGGGAAGGCGAAAGGTTGCATTCATCACAGACCGGCTCTTATTTTCCGCGGTTCCCTTATAAAACTCGGACTCGTCAATCGCCTGATAAAGGAGACGGGCCTTCTCCTGGTTGATTTCTTCCATTTTCTCAAGCCCACCAATGGTCTCCTCCAGCCACTTTAGCACCAGTTGAATCGTGTAAATGGGGAAACAGGGCGGGGTATTGAACATAGAGTTGTGTTCTACGAAGGTGGTATACTTGAGCATTGTGGGAAGGTGCTCTGGCACACGTTCCACCATGTCCTGGCGAATGATAACCAGGGTAACTCCTGCCGGCCCCAAATTCTTTTGAGCCCCGGCATAGATCAAACCAAAGGGAGAAACATCAAAAAACCGGCTCATGATGTCTGAAGACATGTCACAGACAAGGGGAACTCCGCCTGTATCAGGAAAAGATGCCCACTGAGTACCCTTGATCGTATTATTGGAAGTGATGTGGGCATAAGCAGCGTCCGGGCTGAAGGAAATCTCCTTGGGAATATAGGAAAAACCCTGATCTTCGGATGATGCGACCACCTTGACCGGCTTTTCCTGAATCCCGGCCTCTTTGATCGCCTTGGCAGCCCAGGTGCCGGTGTTTACATAATCAGCCGACTGGCCCTCGGGGAGCAGGTTCATGGGAATCATGCAAAACTGCAAGCTTGCTCCACCCTGAACGAAGAGCACATGGAAGCTCTCATCAAGCTTAAGGAGGCGTCTCACACGGGATGTGACGTCCCCTGCGACCTCATCAAACCACTTTGATCGATGACTCACTTCCGTAATGGACATGCCTGACCCTTTGAAGTTGAGAAACTCTGCCTGAATCTCCTCCAAAACCGGCAAGGGCAGAGCCGCTGGTCCTGCATTGAAGTTATGGATTCTTCCTTTCATTTCATTTTGACCTCCTCAGGTTTGAGGCGAAGCTATAAGGAATAGCCGACTGGTGTCAAGACAAAAACTGGACAACTTGGTCAACAGCCTCTTGACAAGCCATCTATTTTGGAAGTAAGTATTGACTTTTCGGCATCCTTCACGACAAGTCAAAAGTAGTTTACACTTTGTTGATCTTGTATTTTGGC
>MAXP01000012.1 GCA_001751085.1 Desulfobacterales bacterium C00003060
TGCTCTATGCCCTTTGCGTTTTGCTCCATGCGGCATACACAGGCACTGGCCTCTGGCTCCGCTTCCAGCCCGTAGGGCTTGCAGACCGGGGGGGTGGAACCTACGCCTGGAGAGATGCCGAAAAGAAGCGGTTTTCCCTACCCGAGGGGCTGTAAGTGCCCGCACCTTCCTCTCCCCTACCTCCCCCTGTTTCGTGTTTTGTGCCCTTCACCTTGAGAATATTACGTATTTTGGCATCTTTCAAAATCGAGCAAAAGTAGTTTACACTTTTTTCGAAATGAAGGCCGGGTTTCAGTGTTCAGGTTTCAGAAACCAGGTTTCAGGTGTCGGGTGTCAGGTTTCAGGTTTTACGTTTCTCTTTCCCGACACCTGAACACTGAAACCTGAAATCTACATGTGTCCTGACACCTGAAACCTCAATGCAACCAAAATGCCAGGAAAAGTGTAAACTGACTCATGAAGGATGCCCGTATTTTCGTGATTGATCTTGAAGAGTTTCTTAACCGCACAGGTCCAAAAACATGGTTCTAAATCAATACTTGCAACTAAGTTGCATATAGGGCATACTATAATTTTTGAGAAAAATACTTGCAAATTTGCTGGATGAATGGTCCTGATAACCATGTGAAATTACGCTGAAATGATGCGCAGCTTAATTCTGCAATCCCTGGCCCAGACCTGGCCAATAGGGTCTGGGGTTGCATATATGAAGCGAGCGCCAGGGCAGGCCGAATTCTGCAATCCGAAATACTATAAATACCATGAACGAACGTTCTGACTACATAAACATGCTTGAAAGCAATGCTGTGGACCCGACCCCGCTTCGCGAGGCGGTTCTCATGTCAATCGGAGAAGATTCGAGGCCACTCGCGGCGGCCGAGATCATGGCAGCCGTCCGAAGCCGGATGTCCATAAACAAAGTCACGCTCTATCGCATCCTTGACCTACTGGTAGGCAAGGGCCTGGTTAAGCGCCTTTCGGCTGGGGACAGGGCCTACAGGTATGGCATGGCCAAGACGCGCCACCACCAAGCCCATCCGCATTTTGTGTGCAGCCGATGCGGTGTCATGGAATGCTTGGAGCCGGGGTTATTCTGTATTGATATCAGGAAATTTCAGACCAATAGCAAGCGCATCATCAAGTATGTTGATGTCAGGTTTGAGGGGATCTGCGAAAGTTGTATCAAGGCCCAGAAGTGAATCACGAAAGAGACCAAGACCTGTGGGGTGAATGAGGTGACAATGAGAAGCATATTACTGGTCACGCTTTCTTTGACCCTGGTTTTGGGATTCGTTTTCTTGAGCGCCCCACGTCTCTATTCAAAGCCGTCCCTCGATTCCGGGGACAGGATTCGGCTTTTCGTCAGCATCCTGCCGCAGGCATACTTCTTAGAGCGCGTGGGCGGTGAACGAGTCGATGTTTCAGTCATGGTCGGTCGAGGACACAGCCCGGCCATGTATGAACCCAGGCCCAAGCAGATGACCAGGCTGAGTGAGGCGAGGCTCTATTTTCGTATTGGAGTGCCGTTTGAAAACGTATGGATGCAGCGTATCAGCAAAGTCAATCCCAAGATGAAGGTAATTGACACGCGACGTGGCATTGAGCTTCTGTCCATGAAGGCCGATCATCATGGCAAGCACCAGGGAGACCATGATGACGGCAAAGGTTTAAAGGACCCACACATCTGGTTAAGTCTAAGGTTGGTCAAGGTCCAGGCCCAAAACATCTGTGACGCACTGATTGCAGAAGACCGGGCTCACAGTGGCTACTATCAAAACAACTTAAGGCGTTTCCACAGTGATCTCGACAGGATGGACGCAGAAATCACCGAGACCCTGGCAAATCTTAAGACACGCAAATTCATGGCATTTCACCCGGCGTGGGGATACTTTGCCCGCGATTACGGGCTGGAGCAAATGCCCATAGAGGTCGAGGGAAAAGATCCGAATGCCAGGGCGCTGGCCGATCTCATCAAACGCGCCAAGGAAGAAGGAATCAAGGTGGTGTTTGTGCAGACGCAATTCAGTGCAAAAAGCGCTGAGACTGTAGCACAAGCCATAGGAGGCCGGATCGTCCGAATCGATCCCCTGGCAAAGGACTATCTGAAGAACATGAGAAAGATCGCTGAAACGTTCAGAAAGGTCGTCCAATGAGCCAAGAAAAAGCTGTTGTCGAAACCTATCATGTCGATTTTGCCTATGATGATGCTCTCATTCTCGAGGATGTCACGCTGACCGTTGAGTCAGGCGATTTCTTAGGCATGGTTGGTCCCAACGGTAGCGGCAAAACCACACTCCTAAGAATTCTGCTTGGCCTGATACACCCCTTGAGAGGCAATGTCCGGGTTTTTGGACAACCGCCCGAACGGGCACGCCATCTTGTGGGTTATGTACCCCAACATGCAGACCTTGACTCGAGTTTTCCAATAAGTGTTGTGGACGTGGTTCTGATAGGACGATTAGGTAAAGCCCCCCGCTTTGGAAGATATAGGAAAACCGATCGGCAGGCAGCGGAAGAGGCTATGGAAAAGGTGGAAATCCATGATCTTCGTAATCGCCGTTTCGGCGCACTGTCTGGTGGTCAGAAACAGCGGGTTCTCATGGCAAGGGCCCTGGTAGGAAAGCCTGACCTGCTGCTTCTTGATGAGCCCACGACAAGTATTGATGGCAGGGTTGAGCAAGACATCTATGAACTCTTAAAAAGGCTGAACGAGAAGGTGACGATTATTCTTGTTTCCCACGACCTGGGATTTATCTCCAGCTATGTGAAGCACGTAGCTTGCGTCAACCGGCGTCTTGTCTGTAACCCCACCGATGAAATCACAGGCGGTGTTATCGAGGCATGCTACGGCGCACCTGTCCATATGATAAAGCACAAATGCGAGTTGTGATAAAGGGATATCAATAGATGTTTGAATTTCTGGAAGTCCTTAGAAGCCAGAGCTTCATGCAAAATGCTGTTATAATCGGCCTTCTTGCCAGTCTTGCCTGTGGCGTCATGGGGACCTACGTTGTTGTCAAACGCATTGTGTTCATCAGTGGAGGTATCTCCCATACGGTCCTCGGTGGCATGGGAATGGCCTATTACTTTGGTTTCAATCCAATGCATGGTGCAGTGGTGTCGGCCCTTGTTGCAGCGGTGGTCATAGGTCTCGTCAGTCTGCACTATCACCAGCATGAAGATACCATAATAGGAGCGCTTTGGGCCATTGGGATGGCCGTGGGCATTCTCTTCATCTATAAAACACCTGGCTACAGTGTTGATCTTATGAGCTACCTCTTTGGGAATATCCTCATGGTAAAAAGAGACAGTGTATACTTATTGGCCTTCCTTGATGCGCTGATCATTGTCTTGGTGTCTCTATATTACAAACGCTTTTTGGCCGTATGCTTTGATGAAGAATACAGTCAACTTCAGGGAATCGGTGTCGTAATGACCTACCTGCTTCTCCTTTGCCTCATTGCCCTGACAGTTGTGATCCTGATCCAGGTGGTGGGCATCATTCTGGTAATTGCCCTCCTGACCCTGCCCGCCGCCACTGCGGGCTATTATGCCCGGAGCCTGATCCAAATGATGATCCTTGCCTCAATCCTTGGGGCAGTCTTTACCACATCAGGGCTGATTGTATCCTACGGGCCAGACCTTCCTGCAGGGGCAACAATCATTCTCATTGCCGGCCTGGCATACCTTGTAGCAACCGTCTCCAAGGGGCTGGCCTCCAAATTTCGCGGCGGTCTGGGTAAAAAAACGCCATGACTTTCACCCAAAACCGGCTTAGTATACCTCCCCCGCAGCTTGCCCTCCGGGGCGTAGGCCCTATGGGCCGGAGGCTGCGGGGAGCTTCAATAGTTTTTTGACCGCACAGGTCGAAATGTTGGGAGGCTAATGCACGTTCAAAGGGAGGGTTGTGAACATGGATCTCAAGGTACTGCTTACAACTTTTGGAATGATATTCCTTGCCGAATTAGGCGACAAGACACAACTGGCCACCTTTTGCTTTGCTGCTGAAAGCAAATCGCGGCTTGCAGTGTTCCTTGGGTCTGCGGGCGCTCTTTGTTCTGCTCGGCTTGTGCATGCTGTTATTTCCAGGAGGAAAATAGGATAGTAATACCGCTTGTAGGAATATTCGCCGGAAATATAGACGCCTTGGGTGGTCAACGTTCGGGGCTCTTTTTTTCCTAGTTTCCCTTTCCTTATCCAAGGAATGTTACCCAATGTCTGAATTTTCTGCCAATTTCTCACTGATTGTACGAACCTTGCTTAATTTCAGTTTTGATAGCATTCAGCCCTCCAATGGAGATATCTCTGAAGGTATGAGCGACATCCAGATTTTAGATCAGCTCAACAATGCGTTTTTGCTGGTGGTCTCCGGATCTGATCCAAACGCTTTCGAGTTCATCGAGCGCATGACTTCTTCTCCAAAACTGGCGATGATAGAGGGCTTTTATAGAAAAGGGGTGGAACGAATTAAGCAGGAACTGAAGGGTGTTGCGAAATCCGATGTTGCTTTTGCCGGAGATGTCCAAGAAGCTGCACACCGGATCTCAACTCAAGGCAAAATATCTAATGCGAGAGATTTAGCTGAAAAAACCTGGTCTGTATTTTTTCCGGAGGCAGTTGGCATTCATGCTGATGAAGAGAAAGCCATTGAGAGTTTACGCAAGAAACGGGTTATAAGGGTAACAAAACTTAACGACAACCCTATTCAATTTCCCGTGGAAGAAGTATTGTTCACTTCAAATGTGCTTTTGACGATCCCTCCCGGAGACAAGGAGCTTGATGATCTTTATCTTAGCCCGGAAGTGAAAACGGTTCTGGAAAAAGCACGCATGGATGAACAATCATACTGGTATGACCACCCTGTCCAGATCGGCGTGGAGCCGGAGAAAAATGAAGCGCTTTACGGTATGCGTGCTTTGAATGATGCAGTGGCATTTGAAAAACGGCGAAAAAGAGAAAGATCAGAAGAAACTCTCACCTGTGTGTTATCAGTATCGGTTACCCATAATAGACTGCGTGAAATAGCCAAGCAGTACTTACAAGAAGAATTCTACCGCGCAAAGGCCCTGAGTAATCTGAACCTGTTTGTCTTTACTGAAACACAAACACAAGCGCTTATACATGAAATACTTGTTCCTGCATCTGTTGAATATCTCGGTATAAGTGCCGGGGAAGCAGTGGATCTTCTGCAGGTGATTGGCGTTGATGGGGAGTATGGCCGCCATTACAGTTTTCTGAAGGCCATTTCCGCTTTCTGGCATGTTTTTGTTAATCCTGACGTCCGTGCCACGTTTAAGATTGACCTGGATCAAGTGTTTCCGCAGGACACTCTGGTAAATGATACAGGCGCCTCTGCTTTTGAACATCTCTGTACACCCTTGTGGGGCGCCCAAGGAGCAGATATTGACGGGAACACGATTGATCTTGGAATGATTGCAGGGGCGCTGGTTAATAAAAAGGATATTGACCACTCGCTATTCACTCCCGATGTACAGTTGCCGAGCGGAGA
>MAXP01000013.1 GCA_001751085.1 Desulfobacterales bacterium C00003060
GTTCCGTCGATGGTCTTTCCGGGAAAAGTGAGAAGGGAGCAAAACCTTCAAGCATGGATGCAGTTTTGGAACAGGGACAGGGTCGCAAAGCTAAAGGCAGACCTGGAAAAGGCGTCTTTGCCCCTTGGATTTGCGGCACATGCTTTTGAGCCTTTCTACAAAACCCTCTGCCTGACTTCCGACCAAATCGGCGAGATGGATATTCCGGCAAAATATTTCAGCCTTCTAGGGATATCCGGGAAGCCTGAAAGATCAACATGGCTTCAATTTTCAAGCCTCACGGTTGATGAGAGCTATGATGCTGAAGGACTTTTCGGGAAATACAGATCTCTAGGCAAGGTATTCGATCCGGCATTCTTCTCGGAAAGACTTGGGGGTCTCCTATTTGGGACATTTAAAAAGATGCTGCTCGTAGTCGGCTCGAGTGTTGCCGTGCTTTTGTTTCTATTCTTCTTTGATTGGAGACTGACCCTTATCTCCTTGGTGCCTGTTTTGTTCGCATTCATCAGCACCCTCGGCACCTTGAAACTCATACGGCACCCCCTTGACATTCCGGGGCTCATGCTCTCAGTTATTGTGTTGGGAATGGGCATCGACTACTCGTTGTTCTTTGTCAGATCGTATCAGAGATATGGCGATGCATCCCACCCGTCTTTCGGACTTGTGCGAATGGCGGTCTTTATGGCGTCGGCATCAACAATAATCGGATTCGGCGTTTTATGTTCGGCTCAACACATGCTGTTGAGAAGCGCTGGACTGACATCCCTGTTGGGAATATGCTACTGTCTCATCGGCACTTTTGTCATCCTGCCACCTGTTCTTGAAAGGCTGTTGCAAAGTCGAAAAAATAATATCAAGAAACCCGGGAAAAACCATGATCGTGTTCTTCGGCGATACAATAACATGGAGCCGTATCCGAGACTTTTTGCCCGTTTCAAGATGCTTTTTGATCCCATGTTTTCAGAGTTGCCCGATTTTCTGGCACCCTGCCCGCATATCAGGACGATTATTGATGTCGGCAGCGGTTATGGAGTGCCTGCCTCCTGGTGTGTTGAGCGGTTTCAGGGGGTTATGGTGTATGGTGTCGAGCCTAACCGCGAGAGGGTCAGAGTCGCGTCCATGGCCCTGGGAAGTGGAGGGGTAATAGAACATGGCAGCGCACCACGTATCCCGGCAGTCCCTGACCCTGCTGATGTGGCTCTCATGCTGGATATGATACATTATCTACGTGATGACGAATTGGAACATACTCTGAAAGGGCTTCTCGGCAGCCTTCGCCATGATGGCAGGTTGATTATCAGAACCTGTGTTCGGCCTGAGGGGAGGCCTTCGTGGTCATGGCGGTTCCAAAGCATCAGACTGGCGATATCCGGAACAACCGTCTGCTTCAGATCTGTTGACGAAATCGGTTCTATGATTGTTGACGCGGGCTTCAAGGTTGAAGTCGCTTCGCCATCAGGGTTCAATAAGGAGTTATTCTGGTTTGTCGCAACACCGGCCTAACTTGTCAGCCATGACCGAGGCGCATGGAACTCGGCAGCGGGTCCACGTATTGTCGCTCGGCCTCCACCACTACGGAACCTGACCAAGGGCGCTTTAGCATTGAATCTCCAGCCCTGATGCGCTATGATTTATAGTTTAGTAAAATCTGGACCGTTGATTCGTATACCTCGGAAGGCATATCCAAACCTCTGAACGCCTGCAACCATAACAATAGAAGGAGAACATTGTGACAGACATGAAAGCGGATTTAGCCGGACCTGGAATCGGCAATTATAACGAAGTAGAAAAGGCCTTACCCGATGACTATGAAGCACTTCTTTCTCCCATGGAAAGAATGAAAGGCGTCTTTGCATTAAAGAACTACATCGAGGAAAATCTGTGCAGGGAGCTCAACATGCAAATGGTTCAGGTCCCTCTGATTGTTGATAAAGACAGTGGCATGAATGATTACCTTGATCGCGATGGTTCGCGAACACCAGTGGAGTTTCCCTGCGGACTTGGTCTTGATAATCCTATCCAGGCCCAGGTGGTCCAGGCTGCTACGAAGTGGAAACGTATGGCCCTTAAACAATTTGACTGTAAAATTGGCGAGGGTATCTGCACCGATATGAAGGCTGTGCGTAAGGATTACTTTCTGGACCATGATCACAGCGCATATGTTGACCAGTGGGACTGGGAATTGACTATTACCGAAAAAGACCGCAATCTTGATTTCCTTAAGGACATTGTTAAAAAGATATGGAAGGTAATCTATGGAGCGGGAAAAATGGCGCAGGAAATGTTTCCTGCCCTTAAGACAGATAAATACACTGACATCCCCGAGGAGATTGTATTCCTCCATGCTGAAGAGATCCTTGATTTTTACCCGGATCTGCCCCGAAAGGAACGTGAAACCAGGGTCATTCAGGAAAAGGCCCCTGCGATCTTTATCATTGGCATCGGTCAGCCTTTAAAGGACGGGTATCCCCACGAGATGCGCGCTGCAGACTATGATGACTGGGTTACTGAAACTATAGTCAA
>MAXP01000014.1:0-3226 GCA_001751085.1 Desulfobacterales bacterium C00003060
CTTGCAATAGCCGGCTATTCCGCGCCTTCGCGCCTTGCTCTTGATGCTCATGACTCACCGAGAAAATCGCCATTAATGACCTTCCGAGGCATAGCCCCTTAGCAACTGAAGCAATTGTTCCTCTTTGATCTCCATAGTTTTGGACTGTTCCGGCGTCTTTTCGTGGTCAAATCCAAAAAGATGCAAGATCCCGTGAATCAAAAGCCGGTCGAGTCGTGATTCAACAGATATGCCGGCATTTTCTGCTTCACTGGCCGCTGTGTCGAGGGATATGACCACATCTCCGAGGAGGTTCGGATTGATTGTGCCGAAAGGGCCTTCTTGCATTGGAAACGCAAGCACATTCGTCGGACCTGACCGCCCCAAGTATCTCTTGTTCAGTCCGGCTATTCCTGAATCGTCTACAATGAGAACGGACAACTCTCCATCAGGACATTCCAAGGCGTCTAAGATTATCTTCGCCTTCTTTTTGATATGCTCGCTGGTGACCCCGTAACGATCTTGGCTGATTTTTATCGAAATTTCCATTCAGCTTTTTGGCTCCATGATTGATCCTGGCAACCCCTTCGGGATACCTGATTCGGTGATGGTGGATGCCGTTTAGTATCGTGTTGAAACTCTTGGCGATTTCATGGAGGTCTTTGAGTGTAAGTTCGCACTCATCCATCTGTCCATCTAAGAATATTTTGTTGATAATCTTCTGAACGAGTCCCTTGATTCGTGCCGGTGTGGGGTTTTCAAGGGTCCTGGACGCGGCCTCTACCGAGTCGGCCAGCAGGATGAGGCCTGCCTCTTTGGTCTGAGGTTTTGGGCCCGGATACCTGAAATGCTCCATGTTGACGACGTCCTCGCCTTTTAGCTGTTTGGCCTTTTCGTAAAAATAGGTGATTAGGCTGGTACCATGATGTTGTTGGATGATATCGATAATCCCTTTTCCGAGTCCGTATTTTCTGGCTATCTCCACACCATCTTTTACATGTGAGATAAGGATCAAACTCGACATGGATGGAGCAAGTTTGTCGTGTCTGTTTTCGAGGCCTGCTTGGTTCTCGATGAAATAGAGTGGTTTGTTGATCTTGCCAATGTCGTGGTAATAGCCACTCACCTTGGCCAACAGGGAGTTGGCTCCAATGGCTGCTGCTGCGGCCTCCACAAGACTTCCCACAATTACAGAGTGATGATAGGTTCCTGGGGCTTCAAGCATGAGCTTTCTGAGGAGGGGGCGATCCAGATTGGCCAGCTCCAGAAGCTTGATGTCTGTTGTATAACCAAATATCATCTCTTGCAGGGGAGCAAGTCCGGTGGCCAAGATACCAGAACTGAGCCCTCCTATAAAACCAAACGTCCAGTCTCCAAAGAGCTTCAATTGCAGCACGGACCCGTTGAGAATGTTGAGCGCTGTGACAAGCATAATGTTGACAAAACCGACCTTTAGACCGGCTTTGATCAATGTGCCGCGTTCTTTGCAAGTGCGTACCCAGTAAGCTCCGACCGTGCCACTTAACAGGAAAAACAGAAACATATCGAAGCGGCTTTCAAACAGGAATGCCACGACAAAGGCCATGATCATGGAAAAGGGGATTGCTATCCGCATCCCCATGAACAGACACACGGTAATAGGACCCATGGCAACAGGTATTGCATAGAAGAGGGAAGAAGCTTCAACGGAATAAGGGGTATTTCCTGCAATCCCATTCGCCACAGAGGCCGATGCTTTACTCAGGGAAAAGAGGAAGATGAGCATGAAGCATAAGAAAAGCAGGTCCTTGTTGGTTACGCTTGGAGCGCCTGCCGGCTTGAAGTTTACACTAAACAGGATCATAATGAACATCATGGCAAGGAGTATAAACCCCACACCGGTCGTAAATGGCTGTTCCAGTCTCGTTCTTGATTCTGTGGTTACCAGGAGGTCTGGAAACAAGAGGGCAGCCACGACAAAACATGTACCAAGAAACAGAATCAACACGGTAATAGTATGTGAACTATCGTGGGCACGTTCAAGGAAGGCTATGCCTCGTTTTCTTATCTTTTCACTATTGTTCATTGGGCTTCTCGGATTCTTCTCGGATTACCGTGATTTGTGCAGGTTTTCTTTCTCGTCAAGGGCTTCATAAGCTTTGATAATATCCCGTACCAACCTGTGTCGAACAACATCTATTTTGGAAAACATCACGAAGCGTATTCCCGCAATACCTTGCAAGATAGCCTTTGCCTGCACAAGACCTGATGTCTTCCCGTTAGGCAAGTCGGTCTGGGTGATGTCACCGGTGATAATTGCCTTGGAACAGAATCCAAGACGTGTCAAAAACATCTTCATCTGTTCCGGTGTCGTGTTTTGGGCTTCATCCAAGATTACAAAACAGTCATTGAGGGTTCGGCCTCTCATAAACGCGAGGGGCGCCACCTCTATTGTGCCTTGCTCCATGAGTTGAGATGCCTTTTCATAACGCATTATGTCGTGGAGGGCGTCGTAGAGAGGCCTCAGATACGGATTGACTTTCTCATATAGATCCCCAGGAAGAAAGCCCAGACTTTCTCCAGCCTCTATAGCTGGTCGTGTTAGGATAATTCGATTGACATGACCTTTTGTCAGCAAAGAAATAGCCATGGCCATGGCCAAGTAGGTCTTGCCGGTGCCGGCAGGCCCGATGCCAAATACGATATCATACTTCCGGACAGCCTCAATATATTCTTTTTGGGCCAGGCCTTTGGGTGTAATCGGTTTTTTCTGTGAGGTAATGTATACAGTATCCAGGAAGATATCCTTGAGTTTGACGCGATCATTGCTGCTCAGGATTTGGATGGCGTAATCAATATCGCTTTCGTAAATCGGATACCCTTCCTCGATTAGTCCATAGAGTTCTTTGAGGAGCTTTTCAACAAGCTGCGCGGTTATGAGGTCTCCGTGGAGACTAACCGTGTTCCCTCTGGCGTGGATTTGGACACCCAGGATGTCCTCAATCTGCCGAAGATGCCGATTCTGTTCGCCAAAAAGGCTTCTTGCCGCGAGATTATCTTCAAATGTAATCTTGTGACCCCGATAGTTCACTGTTTCAAGCTCGTGGGGCGCTGGCCGTGTCTTCATTTCAAACTAAATGCCTATAACACGTCTGAACGGTTTTGCAATATAAAAAAACGGCAACCTTGAACATAGGTCAAAAGCAGTGGCATCCTTCATTCACCAGTTTACACTTTTTTCGAAAAAGCGTGTATTATCGAATTGAAT
>MAXP01000014.1:3274-5245 GCA_001751085.1 Desulfobacterales bacterium C00003060
TTTCAAATTTCAAGTTTCAAATTTCACTGCCAAAATACAAGATCAACAAAGTGTAAACTACTTTTGACTTGTCGTGAAGGATGCCAAAGCAGTTCACCCTTTTTTTTCCAGCCCGGGAAATGGCTTGACTTGATAGGGGCCATTTGTTACATGCCTGCCAGAGAGAAACCCAAGCAAAAGCGGAAACATCAATGAATACACTTGATATCCTGATCTGCGTTATTGGCGCGTTTTGCCTTATTCGTGGGGTTTTCAGGGGAATTATAAGAGAAATAACCTCTATTGTTGGCGTTATTGTCGGTTTCTATGCTGCTTATACCTATTATCCGGTCGTGGGGGGCTGGCTTTCTCACTTGATCACTAATCAGTCTTATTTGAACATCATTAGCTTCTTCATCATTTTCAGTATTTTGTTCGTTGTTATCGGATTTGCCGGTGTTGTTCTCAAATACTTGTTTAAGGCGGTTGCTTTAGGCTGGGCAGATCGCATCCTTGGTGGCACCTTTGGCGTTGTGAAGGCTGTTCTTATTGTATCAGTCTTGTTAGTAGCCCTTACGACCTTTCTTCCCCGAGAAGCCCCAGTAATCAAGGACTCTCTCCTTGCTCCATCTGTGAGCGGTATATCCGAAAAGATGGTTGCTGTTGTACCAAAGGAGATGAAGCAAAGGTTTTGCGACAATATCAACGCATTGAAGAAATCCTGGAATAACCCATGAAGCCGTCTGGTGATTTTCGCCGTCTTGTTGAACTCGTTGAAATCCTCCGAGGTGACCACGGTTGCCCGTGGGACCGTGAGCAGTCGCCAGAGCAAATCAAGGCCTATCTGCTGCAAGAGTGTTATGAAGTTCTGGAGGCCCTTGAGTCGGGTAGCCCTGAGGATGTGTGTGATGAACTGGGAGACGTCCTGTTTCAGATTGTGTTTCTGGCAAGTATCTTTGATGAGGCAGGGGATTTCAATATAGGGGATGTCGTGCAAGCAATTACCGAAAAGATGATTCGGCGTCATCCGCACGTTTTTGGGCAGGTGCAGGTGTCAAGCTCAGACGAAGTCAAGAAACTATGGCAAGAGATCAAGATGGCTGAAGCCAGAGACAAGGGCACAGCCTGAAGCACTTATAGTATTTCGGATTGGGGAGTTAAGGTGCTTTTCATTCGCTTAAAAAATAAGAGTTTGTTTGTTTTTATTGCCAGACAAATCAATAGGTTATGCAGAGGCTCTGATTTTTGCTTTAGCAAGCATGAAATGAGTTTAATTTTGATCACTCTGTAAAGGGTTGAAATCCAGCAATAAGGATATTTTCATAATCCGATGATGTGGTTGAAAATTACTCGAATTATGAGCATGAAGCTAAAAAATATTAAGTATTTTTAATTTCCAAATCAAGAAAAAAATCAACGGGGTGAGGGGTGGGTACATAACTTCTTAAAATAATTGTAGACTTTTATATAACTTTATACTAAGCTAATCTCCTACAATAATAACATATTGATATTATAGGAGAATTAGCGATGAAGAGAATTTTGGCGTATTTGCTTGGAATGGCGCTGCTTTTTTTGCTTTCAACTTGTGACATTGTTTATGCTCAAAATCTGCCAAATCAACTGAAAGTATCAAGCTTTCAGAACACTTGTTCTAAAGATAATCAAACTCAAAAGTCATCTCAAAAAAGACAAAATCGTTGCGCAGAAAAAAGAAGCGGTCAGCGCATTCCCAAGCCGGAACGAAACAGATTAGATGAAGGAAAAGGAAAAAAAGTTGCTGTCTCACAAAAAAAGAAAAAATCACGAAAAACAACTAACATAAAAAAGAGGAAACGGAAAACAGATCCAGCGCTAAATAAAGATGAGAATCCCCGCTCTGCAAAGCAAAGAGGCGGTAAAAAAGAATTCGATATAAAAACCGAACGGGTAGATGATATTCCTTTATTAATAGGAGTAATGTTACTGGTTGGTTTCCAGAGAATAATAGAT
>MAXP01000015.1 GCA_001751085.1 Desulfobacterales bacterium C00003060
CATCTGCGATTCATGTGCAAAGGCCATCTGTGGGGCCCCAAAGCCTCTCATTGCCCCGGAAAATGGCTTATTGGTGTAAACGCAGAGAGCTTCTATGTCTACATTCTCAACTTCATAGGGTCCTGTGGCATGAACAGCCGACCGTGAAGCAACGGCAATACCATATGAGGCATAGGCTCCGGTATCGCAAATAATTCGGGCTTTCATTGCCAGAAGTTTTCCATTGCTGTCGGCCCCTGTCTTCATGATCATTGTCAGGGGATGCCGCTTGGCCGTGGCCAGGAATGCTTCTTCCCTGCTGTATACGTATCGTACCGGCCTTTTCAAATGGTAAAGGGCAAGTCCGATGAATCCCTGCACGTTAAGGTCAAGTTTTGAACCGAAGCCACCGCCTGTAGCGGCCTGGATTATACGCACCTTTTCATCTTCAACCCCCAGAATTGAAACTACATCGCTATGGTCATAATGGGGATTCTGGGTAGAAGCGAATATAACAATGGTGCCGTCCCCCTCCACATATCCGGCACCCGCGTCAGGTTCCAGATAGGTATGCTCAAGACAGGACGTCTGATATGTCTTTTCAACCACTGCCTGACAATTCTCAAATGCCTTATCTATATTCCCTTTTTTTACTTTTCGTGTGAAAAGGAGATTACCCTTTTCATGGATCTTTGGAGCGCTATCTTTCAAGGCCTCTTCCGGGTCAAAAACAGCAGGGAGATCTTCATAGACTACATTGATTGCATTCACGCTTTTTTCGGCTGCCTCTTCATTTTCTGCTGCAATAAGCGCAATTGCGTCTCCAACAAAACGCACCTTGTCGGATACCAGGAGGGGCCTGTCTTTATTGATAATTCCCGTCAGGTTATTCCCCGGCACATCGTCGGCAGTAAAAACTCCTACAACACCTTTGACTTGAAGGGCGCCTTCAATATCAATCTTTGTTATCAAGGCATGGGCCCGGGTGCTGCGCAAAACCTTGAGGGTTAATGGGTGTTCGAGTTCCAGGTCAGCGCTGAAAATTGGTTTCCCTTTCAGCCTTTCAACAGCACCGATTCGAGGAATATTTTTTCCGATTGTTTTATAAGTATCTTTCATGTTAGACCAACGGATAAAGCATCCGCATAAAAAGTCCCTGGGCCGCTTTTTCTTTATAAACCGTAGAAGGTCTCCGTCCGGTTATCTCAACCATTTTTTCAGCCAGCACCTGGCCTGCCTCCCACAACAATGCCCTGTCAGGTCGATTTCCCAAAAGGAATGCCTCCACATCTTCCATTCTGCGGGGCGTTGGGGTGCTTGATCCTAATGCGAGGCGCATGAACATGATTTTGCCTGTCTCATCTTTTTCTGCCATCACGGCCATGCTCATTCTTGAAATGGCAAGTGCCTTTCTCCTGGCAATTTTTTGAAAATCAGCAAACATGCCTTTATACGGTTTGAGTATAAAACGGGTAATCACTTCATCCGGATGAATAGAACTCTTGTAAGGCCCCGTAGACATGGCCTCAACAGGTACAGTTCTTTCACCGTTTGAGCTCACAAGAACAACCCTGGCCTCATGGATGATCAGCGGTGGCATTGTATCGGCAGAGGGAGAAGCGTTAACCACGTTTCCCCCGATTGTAGCGGTATTTCTTATCTGTTTGCTTCCAAAGGTAAAGGCAGCTTTCTGAAGTGCAGGTGCGAACCGGGCCAGGGTTTCCGAAGAATATATTTCAGACAATGTGACACCGGCACCCACCCAGAGCTCGTCCCCGTGTATCGCGATGCCCTTTAATTCGGATAAGCGGCTGACGTCCAGAAGATAACCGGTTTGCAACGCACCGGATCGAAGGTCTACCATGGCGTCCGTGCCCCCGGCCACGACCGCGGTCTCTCCGCCGTGCTCCTCAAGGAATTCAAGGGCCTCATCCAGTTTCTCCGGCCTAACATATGCTAATGCTGCACACATTATGTTTTCTCCTTTGAGAGCCGGTTTGCTGCATTTTCTATGGCAGAGACAATGTGCTCATAGCCAGTACATCTACACAGATTCCCAGAAATCTCTTCGACAATATCCTCGCGCGATGGGCTGGGGTTTTCGTTAAAAAGGGCATGAGTACTCATCAGAATGCCAGGAGTGCAAAACCCGCACTGGACTGCATGATGTTCCCAAAAGGCCTCTTGCATGGGATTCAAACCAGTGGACAGTTCCAGCCCTTCAACAGTGAG
>MAXP01000016.1 GCA_001751085.1 Desulfobacterales bacterium C00003060
GTCTTTGCCCTTGTTTATCCACGTAGGCGAGCGAAATAGGCCCTGATTCCGACAAACCAAGCTTGTCCACAAGGAGCTTGACCCTGATCTGATCAGATTCTATTTCGTGCTTCACAATGGTAAGGTCTTCAAGACCCCTGATTTCCAATTGTTCTGGAAGACGCCCCCCCTCCGGGAGACGATAGCCAAGGGTTAGCTCTACCATGCTGCCCAATCTTGCTGACTCCTGGCCCAAAGAAGCGCTCAAGCCTATGTCGGAAGTCGTGTTATTATCCTGGGACCACAAGACAACCGGCCAGACAAGGATAAACAACATAATGAAAACAAAAATGTGTACACAAAGTGAAGCCTGCGCTAATGCGGGGATGTCCTCAAACCGAAAGGCGGAATGCGAAATCAGGGACTGCTTTTTCCCGGACTTCCCGTATCCGGGTCTTGTTGATTCCGCATTCATTACAACCGTTTTCTCCTTATATCAAAAAGGCGCGTCAATGGTTCGACTACCGGCCCGTCCGTGGAGAGTTCCACCAGGTCAACTCCCGCTTTTTTAACGAGATCCGAAAGGTAGGCAGTCTGCTCTTTTCGGTAGTTGAGCCACAAACCTCTCAGCTTCTTGCTTCTGGTGTTTATCAATGCCACCTGTCCTGTCTCCGGATCTCGAAGACTCATTAGGCCCACATCGGGAAGTTCTTCTTCTGCAGGGTCAGAGACCCGGATGATGGTGAGGTCATGTTTCCTGGCGGTCAGCCTCAGAGATCTTTCAAAGCCGGTGTCCATACAGTCAGAGATCAAGAAAACAATCGCATGACGCTTCACGAGCCGGTTTAAATACGTAAAAGCCGCGTCTATGTTCGTTGTCAAGTCCTGTGGTTCGTAGGTGAACACCTCCTTGATCAGTCGCCAGACATGGGAAGCGCCTTTCTTGGGGGGTATGTATTTCTCTACCCCGGAACAGAACAGCATGGCCCCAACCTTGTCATTGGTGCGGATGGCCAGAAAGGCGAGCATGCCGGCCACCTCAGCCAGCAGTTCCCTTTTGAACCTGCGTTTCGTGCCGAAGATGTGGGAACCGGAGATGTCCAGCAGGAGCATGACTGTGAGTTCTCTTTCCTCGTGAAAGACCTTCACAAAGGGTCGGCCAAAGCGGGCCGAGACATTCCAGTCAATGGTCCGTATATCATCGCCTGGCTGGTACTCACGGACTTCAGCAAATTCAATGCCTCGGCCTTTGAAGGCACTCACATACTGCCCGGCAAACAGGTCATTGGCAAGACGCGCAGTCTTAAAATGAAATCTCTGAATCTTTTTGAACAATTCCTCTGAGAGCATCTCAAGGGACCTCGATGCGTTCAAGCAGGATCTCAATCAGGTCGTCGGTAGTTTTCCCTTCAGCCTCAGCCTCATAGCTTAAGATAATCCTGTGCCTAAGCACGTCCGGGGCCATGGATTTGACGTCCTGGGGTGTCACATAACCGCGGCCGTTCAAGAATGCGTGGGCACGGGAGGCGAGACTGAGCCAAATGGAGGCCCTGGGCGAGGCCCCGTAGCTGATCATGGGGCCTAATTCCAGCCCAAAGTCTTTGGGATTTCGGGTGGCCCTGGAGATGCGCACAATGTAATCCGCAATTTTGTCTTCCATGTGGATTGATCGCATGGTCTGTCTTGCTGATTCAAGCTGAGATATCTCTACCACACCGTTGACATCTTCGGCGTCCATCTTGTTAACTCGTTCCATGATCTCTCTTTCTTCTTCAGCCGAAGGATAATCGACCTTGATTTTCAACATAAAACGGTCTATCTGGGCCTCAGGAAGCGGATAGGTCCCTTCTTGTTCAATCGGGTTCTGTGTGGCGAGGACCAGAAATGGCTTGTCAAGCAGAAAGGTCTTCTCACCAATGGTCACCTGCTGCTCTTGCATGGCCTCTAAAAGGGCGCTTTGTACCTTGGCCGGTGCCCGGTTGATCTCGTCTGCAAGAATGATGTTGTGAAAAATAGGGCCCTTCTTGATCTCGAAAGAAGCGTTGTCAGGCCGGTAGACCTGGGTCCCCAGGATATCAGCCGGCAGGAGGTCCGGTGTGAATTGGATTCTCTGAAAGGATGTCCTGATGGCTGCGGCCAGGGTCTTGACGGCTGTTGTTTTGGCCAACCCCGGAAGGCCTTCCAAGAGCAGATGGCCATCGCACAGGAGCCCGATCAACATCCTTTCCACAAGGTTCCTTTGCCCTACTACGGCCTTTTCTATTTCTACCATGATCTGACGAAGAACAACGCCCTGCTTTTCAATACTCTGGGTGATTTTTTGTATATCCATTAATCCTCTTCCTCCTCATTTCGAACCGCAAAAGCGAGCGCTATACTCTGAACGGTCACAATTGGAGCCTTGCAATCCTCCGTTAAATACGTTCATCTTGGGTCGCCACGGTCCGTTGGAGGTTGGAGGACCGCTTCGCTTGAGGTTGGAGGCAAAAGAGATGAGTCTTTTCTTTGCCTCAAGCCTCCTATGGACAACAGACTCTCATAAAAACGCAGTTTGTGGCCGTGTGAAGTATAACACCGCAGCAAGCTGCGAGGGGGCTTCAATAACCCAGTTCGTGCCAAATTAGTTCGAGCTGTGCGGTTACACGTCAGAACATTCAACACACGAAAAAGAAAAGAATTATCACGAAAGCACGAAAGGACTAATGAACGTCGAACATCGAACGTCCAACATCGAACATCGAATGGGGAAGAAGATAATGGTAACCGTTCACAGGTTCAGGATTCAGGTACCAATTAGAATAATCCGCGAAATCTGCGAATTAGGATTTTCATTACAAGTATCAAAACGGCTGAAAAGAAACAGAAATAGGCGTTCAGTGTTCGGTATTGGATATTCCTTTTTCATTCGACGTTGGACGTTCGATGTTCGATGTTGGACGTTCATCTTTTCCCCTGCAAAACGTTTACAAAATGGCGTATGGTGATGAGAATACGACCTTTGAACCCCTGAACCTCTGAACCCGTGAACGCCTACGTATTGTTGATATGAATTGCAGAGGTCTCCCCTGTCGATTACGGCTGGAAGCCGCTCCCACAGGGGCATTTGGAGATGTAGTCGTATTTTCTCAACAATCTGTCGGCGGACTCCGTTTCAGGAGGTTTTTCCGAACTTCTGGAGAAGTTATGCCTCGGATCTATGATTTCTCAGACTTTGTCAGCATCTCATCTGGTTTCTTCATCAAGTTGTCCACCTGCCAATCGGGCAGCAGGAAGGGATAGTCGTTTTCAGAAGAAATGGCAGGGTAATTCTTGGCTTCCTTATCCGTTTTGGCAAAGACAGACAAGGCATATTCTTGTGTATCCTTTAATTGAACGGCATAAATGGGACTTTTGAAGTTTTTTTTCTTTTTGTCATGGATGTATTCCTCGCAGCTCAAGCCGGAAAGAGTAGAAAGCAATCTGGTCACTTGAGCCTTATCTGCCTTGTTGCCGTCAGCAGTCTGCCAGACAGTTTCAGCTTTCGGGGATGACGGGGCTTGCGCATCAGTCTCTTGACTGGTGCTGACCTCCACAGGGGCATCCTTTCGAACGAATACCATCACTTGCTTGTCTTTGGTGATACGTATCTCCTGAATTTCGGCTTGGTCAAAGGAAAGGACGGTCTTGTCATGGAGATCGTCCACTGTCTGGTCAAATTTGGCCCTGAAATTACCCCGGGCGTGATAGACTCGGTCATCATCGGCCAGTTTCACAAAGGTATGGCTATAGGACGTGGCTGCCTTGCCTACATCAAGCTCCCTCTTGAGTGTTTCGTCCGTCCATGCCTTCACCGTGATCTTGTTGACATCGTCCAGATCGTACCGGCTGTAATTCTTTGATTCTGATACCAGGGCAGTCACAGTCAGGGCCTTGATGACGTCCTGCATGTTTTTGACCTTGTTGGTATCGGCCAGATATCCCTGTGGTGCAATATACCATTTGTCGTCTTTCTTGTTCAAGATAATGGAGGTGTCTGGCCTGGAGATCTCAATCTTGGAAATATCTGCCCCGACAATATCCGGAACTTCTGGCAGCTTGTAGTGGGTCCTGTCAGGGTTGTGCAGGACCAGATACAGGGACAGGGCTGCGATGATGGTGATAAGTACAAGATACTCTTTCTTGATCTTCATGATTGTTCTCCCTTAGGCGCCCTATTTCTGAAACATCATCTGGATGCGTTTCTTCCGAGAATTGCGGCGGAACCAGACCAGCAGCCCGAAAAGGACTACCAGTACCGGCAGCCCGGCAATATTAAAGGACTTGACAAAGGTCTTGGTCCCTGCTTCTGCGTCGTCTAAGGGGTTGAAACGCTGCTCTTTGCTTCGCATGACAGCGATATCTTCCCGGTTGTTCAGGAAGTCCAATACATTCATGATAAACATGGCATTGGGAGTTCTCCCTTTTGCGTCCACTATATTATCTTTTAGCATCTCGGAGGACGCCATGAGAAAAATCTTGCCTGGCTTGCCCTTGGACAGGAATTCGCCTTCTCCCTTGATTTTTGACAGATCAACCCCGGCTTTTTTCTCTGCCTGTTTTTTTTCCTCTGATTTTTCAGTGGCATCGTCTTCAGTTTTTTTCTCGGGAATCGTTTTACCTGCAAAATAACTCGGAAATCCCCCCTCCAAGACGTATGCCAGGGGTAGACTTCGCAGTTCATCACCGGATTGCGGCGGTTGGATGAACATGGGATTAAGGTCGATTCGACCCTTCATTTCCCAGGATTTATCCGATGAGGCAAACAGCCTGGGAGCATTCAGTCCGTATTCTTTGATACGTTCCTTGTTCAACTGTAAGGGGGATATCTTTATGGCAATCAACCCCTTGATGTTGCGCATAAACCCAAGATCGCTGTCGATAAACTGTTTTTTGATCAGAGGGGCAAAATAGATAGGTCTTTCACCACCGCCCAGGCGCGGCAGGACTCTCTGCTTGTAGCAATTCTCGTCCATTACAAAGGACTTCTTGATGCGGATACCATAATGCTCAAGCAGTTTTCCAAGTCCTGTATTGAGAGGCACGTACGTTGGGCCCTGGTTGTATCGAAAGCCCTGCTCTTTGGAGGGCATGACCTCTTTAAAGGCGTCCAGAACCAGGGCCAGGTTTTTCCCTCGCATGAGGAACTGGTCGATTTGGAAGAGCTCGTAATCGGTAAACTCTTCCGTGGGCCGCGCAATCACCAGGCAGTTAATGCTGTCCAGGATCGCGCCGTCCTTCAGATCAATATCTTTGATGGTGTAGCTTTGTGATATCAGCGCCCGGAGGTTGTTGACAGCATCCTGCGTCTCTCCCATAAGATCCCCTGTCGATGTGCCCGAGACGTTGAGTGTGCCATGATCCGCCAGAAACCCCAGGTTTTCGTTGATGTCAATGAGGGATTCCACGTTCTCATTGATGATCTCTTCCATTTCGTTCATGTCAACCAACTCATAACGCCTTCCGATAAGAGGAATCTGCAAGACGTGCATAAGCGGAATAGTGACGGCTTTGTCTCCGTATTCCATCACAAGCCCGATGACACCTTCGCCCGGTTGAATCTGCCCGCCAGAAAGGGCCGGCCATTTGAGATTCATGAGGTTGTGCTTTTTCGATTCCGCTTCCAGCCCATGATCCTTGGTGGAATCCAGGTATTTGAATTCGAGTTTTCCGTAGTTCTTTCCGTTCAGTCTTTTGACAATATCTTCCAGGTTGCCGGGCAGCTTAGGAAGACCTTCCAGACCCATAAGCGGGGCCACGAAATTCAGGGAAGAGGAGAGAAAGAGCTTGATCTGTATCTTTTCCGGCAGGCTCAGGAGAGCGCTGACCTTGTTGTTGAGTTTTTGGATGGCTGTTGTGAGATCGTACTCCAGCCCATCCGTAGACGCAATGGTGGGAATCCGCTCAATGATGTCACCATGGATCAGCACAAGGCCCATATAGGCCTTCTGGAACTTGACCTCATCTTTTTCGATAGCCTGAATCTGAACGGGATAAATCCCGTAGTTTTTTGCCAGTTCCTGGTTTGCCCTGGCTTCCTCGCTGATGTCTCCCTCCTTGGGGCTGACATCATAGAAGTGGTAGTTGAAATATTGATTAGCATAGATGGAATATTCCTCCAGCAGGTCATGGAGATACCGCTCAGTATTGTTATAGGGTGCGGGAAGGTTCTTCGTGAAAAAGACGTTGATAGTCAATGGCTCCGAAAGGGTGGAGACCACCCGTTGGCTTGCTTTGGAGATGGAGTAGATCTTGTTTTCCGTAAGGTCTACTCTAAAAAACATGGAGCTGCCCGCCACATTGATCAGGACGATTATGACCATGTAGACAAGGAATTTGATATATTTCTCCGAGATATTTTTTGTGACCATTTTCATTCCCCTCAATTTTTTTCCTCCATGGCCAGGCAAGCGCCGTAAAGGCCGACAAAGCTGACACTCAGAAAGTATAGAATGTCCCTTGAATCAAGGATGCCCTTTGAGATGTTCTCAAAGTGGAAATCTGCTCCGAGATATTCCAGAAACCCTAAGAGTGATTGGGGAAGGAGAAAGAGCATCTTGTCAATCAAGGTCAGGCTGAAGCAGATGGCCATACCGATAATAAAAGCGATAATCTGGTTTCGGGTCAGCGATGAGGCAAACAGCCCGATAGCAGAAAAGGCGGCGCCTAACAGAATAGCCCCGGTATATCCTCCCGCGATCGGCCCCCAATCGAGCTGGCCGAGGAATGAAACTGTGATGGGATAGGCGAGGGTTGGGATCAACATGGCAACGATAAATGCAACGGCGGCCAGGAATTTCCCCAAAACCACGTCAATATATGTCACCGGCAAGGTGAGGAGGATCTCATAGGAGCCTACATTAAATTCTTCTGAAAAGAGCCGCATGGTGATTGCAGGGACTACGAATGAGAAGATAATCGGAAGCAAGGAAAAGAAGTTCCTGAGATTTACCTGGTTATAAAGGAAGAAGGTCGAAAAGAAGAACCATCCCGTGATCAGAAGAAATATCGAAATAACGATATAGGCAATGGGGGATATGAAGTAAGTCGTGAGTTCTTTCTTGAAGATATGTCTAACCTGTCGCATACTAGTTCTCCTTGGTGAGGTCTCGGAATATGCTTTCGAGGGTCTTGGTTTTTCGGTGAAGTTCCAGCAGAATCCAGTCTGTTTCTCTGATTTTTTGGTAGATTGATCCCCGGAGATCTGGAGTGGACTGGCAGGTAAGTCTCACGTTTAATATCGCATCTTCCTCATCGACCAGCGTAATGCCCACAATGCCGTCTATGGAATGGAGTTCCTTTTGCACGGATTCAAGGTCTGCGTTCTGAAGGGAGATATTGATGAAATGTTCTGCACTGGCCGATTGCTTGAGGATTTCCGTGCTGCCGTCAGCAACGATCTTGCCCTGGTTGATGATGACGATGCGGTCGCATGTTGCCTCGGCTTCACTTAGAATATGAGTGGAGAGGATGATGGTCTTTTCCTTGCCGATTTGCCTGATGATCTCACGAATGTCAGCGATCTGATTGGGATCCAGGCCTGAAGTAGGCTCGTCCATGACCAGTATTTCCGGATCGCTCATCATGGCCTGGGCGATGCCCACTCTTTGCCTGAAGCCCTTGGAGAGTTCGCAAATGGGTTGGTGCATGACGTCGTTGAGGCCGCAGACGTCGGCCAAATAGCGAATCCGCGACAGCTTCTGTTTTCTATCGAGTTTCCGGATGCTTGCAACGTAGTCCAGGTAATCGTAGGCCAGCATGTCGTGATAGAGGGGTGCTGATTCCGGGAGGTATCCCATGAGTTTCTTGATCTCCAGGGCATCATTATCAATGCTGTAGTCCTTGACGTGGATACTGCCGGAGGTGGCCCGGAGAAAACCGGTAAGCATCCTCAGCGTGGTGGTCTTGCCGGCGCCATTTGGGCCAAGAAGCCCCAGGATTTCGCCTTTCTGGATGTCGAGACTGATCTGATCCACCGCACAGAGCTCTCGATAATACTTGGTCAGCATTTC
>MAXP01000017.1 GCA_001751085.1 Desulfobacterales bacterium C00003060
TTCCAGCACGTTTACAGTTCTTATTATGGTGTTGTTTGTATGGGTATGCTCCCCTATTTTTTCGCCGATTACGATGTGTAAATCATGGGTGCCCACCTTGCCGTAAGTCTTGTATGGAACACTTACTGTGTAGGAACCACCGGCCACAATGTAGGGAATCAGCTCTATGTCAAATAATTCTCCCCCTTCATCCGGGTCGCCGTCATAGAAGTAAACGGAAGCATGCCTGAAATCCCGATCCATCGCCGAAACAGTGGCTGAAATCATCACTTCCTTCCCTTCTATCGGATTTTCGGTAGAGAGGATAATCTCCTCATGGAACAAATCTCCATCAGAAAGAGGAATTTCTAACGCACTTTGTGCTTCGACAAATAGCGGGATACCAAAATAACCTTCATTGTTGGCGTATTTCTCTCCTGTGTCATGACCTGTAATCTCCGGAATCGTGTTGTCAGGGTCAACAGTAACCCAGAAACAATAGTATTTTCCAGCTCTGCCTGTTGTATCAAAAACAACCTCGGCATATTCCCAGTTTGGATTGTTGGATGCATTCTCGAAACCCTGTATGGAAGGAATGGTGACCGTATCAATTTCAAATCGATTGTCTGTTTTTGTGGCATTACATTCATCATACTGGCCTTCAATTTTCACTTCCACATCATAGACATCAACAAAGCTGTAGTTATAGACCCTGGCTTTCACGGTGACAGGTTTCCCTTCTTCTATGGAATAGCCAAAGGGCTTTTCATCACTATCAAGGAAAAAAAGACCCTTCATCTTTTGAAGGTTTAAACCGCCCTCATTGAATTCCCAGTCAACGCCGTCTGCAGAATTCCACCTGAAGGGGAGGTTCAGGGCCAGATCAGGGAATTGATTGTAATTTGATTTCCACCATTCATGAGCAGTTGTAGCCAGAGGATTTACGGTGTGATCTACCTGGAGCACACCGGTTGCGTTATTTTCATAAATAAATGGAGAAAACTGATAAGCATAGTTAGTGTCAAATGGGGCCTTGAAAATGGATATTCCAAGGGACTGACTGTTCGTGGTTTCGGAGGTATTGAGTGATGACCATGTCTTGTCATAATGTCCTTTCACCGTTACGTTTGTTTCTGCATTCAAAATCTCACCGCCCACGGAAACGGATGCGTCAACATTTACTTTCTTGTCCGTTGATACCTCCCTTCCTTCAGTGCCGGCGTTTGTCCATGTTATGTAGTAAGTGGCCTCGTTGCCTCCAGTGTAAAAGCTATTAGGCAGTGTTTTTATAGCTCCAAGGTTCTCGATCTGGTTTTTATCCCATGGATAGGAGAAGATGTTTCCGTTTTCATGCACCGGCTGATACCACTCAACCACCCTTCCTTCCGTATTGTGGACAATCAGATCAGATGGAAAGGTCATCTGGACATAAAGCTGCCCTTCCTTGCAGTTTTCACCTTGCTGATCACAATCCGCCTCTACCTGGGTTTCTCCTATTACCGGATACCTCCAGATGTGGATATCCTTTGCTCTGTACACCAGATAATCGTCATTGATCGCCTTAAGCTCCTTTCCCACTTCAGTGCTTTGATAAGACTTGTTCCATGTTTCTTGTTTCTTGCTGTAATCATAGCCTGCACTGGCTTCAATTTTTGCCTTGATCCCGCCTATCTTCGGGATCCCAAAGTCTTTTTCAATTTCTACAT
Organism: Desulfobacterales bacterium C00003060; assembly: GCA_001751085.1. Classification (GTDB taxonomy): domain Bacteria; phylum Desulfobacterota; class Desulfobacteria; order Desulfobacterales. Next base: position 1,686 of record MAXP01000017.1, read on the forward strand.
CTGTTTGCACCCCCCAACCGTAATCAGTGCCGCTCTTGTCAGTGGTTTCGATATCCGCAGCATTACTGTCTTGGTATTGGGAATAGAAGGTTTGAGCCGTTGTGCCAGGGGAACCGCCTTTACGACTCACATTAAGTTCACAAAGGGTCCCCTTTATGTCTTTAATATAATCAATATGTTTGGGAGGCTCCGCAATAACCGCCGAAAAGTCAGGATGGCTCTCAATCACCAGGTGATCGGGCTCTCCAAGGACGACACTGTCGCCATCAAAGTCACCGGCGGCAACCACAACCTTCTGGGCAAAGTACTGGCCAATACTAAGCACGATATCATTTTGAACAATGGTTTCCTCTTTTTTCTTGGTCAGACCCAGATCGGTTGTCGCATCATAAATCTGGATACGAAATGCCCCATGGGATGTCCAGCCGTCTATATCTTTCGAGGTCCGGTAAACCAGGGCAACCTCCATGCCGATATCACCCATCTGAGTCTCATCTATTTTGGCATCAAAATTACCCATCACGATATCAAACCCCACGGGGGAATAGGACAGTGTCTTTCTTAAATCACTCACAACATCCTTGCTGTATGTTTTGGTCATGCCAAGGTTATTATCAAAGTCAAAAACGTCCAGTCCAACAAGATCAAAAATATTATCCTTCGTTGATTTTTGGCAGGCGACCACCACTTCGTCATCACCGTCTCCGTCCAGATCTCCGGTGGCGATATGGTTGTCAATATAAGCGGCGCTCGGATTTACCGCATACTGCTTGAGGGTCATATTGAGTGTCGTCGCGTTCACATCAATCAGGTCAATCCGGTGATAAGACGACGTGGCGACAATTTCATCGTTTCCGTCACCATCCATGTCTCCACTGGCAATATCCAGGCGATTCCATGGTTTATAACGCGAATCCTGTATCCATAAACTGTCTTTTTTGATAATATTTCCGCCTTCGACATCATAGAGCAAGACGGCCAAGAGCAGATTGTGATCCTCAACAGCCAGGGCGATCTCGTCATCTCCATCCCCGTCAAAGTCACCGGTGGTGACTGCCAGGCTCTTGTCATGGTCCAAGGTAAAACCGGTCTCAAGATAGTGGGCGTACACGGTATGGTCTCCAGTCCATCCATGCGCCACGATAACCAGCTGCGGATGGTCATCCTGCCCATGATAGGCGATCACCAGCTCATCCTGCCCGTTCCCGTCAATATCGCTGGTGGCGCAGTCGATGTATCTTCCCAGATAATGATTGAGGTTGGGAGTGGAAACGCTGGCCCACCAGCCGTCGGGGCTGCCGACAGGGTGGGGGCCGCGGCGTCTGCCGGTAGCCGGGTCATACTCTGTAATCATCAGATAGTTATAGCTATCATTTGCTACGGAGCACACAAAAATCGCGTCATTATCCGTGGTATGCATCCGTCCGGTGGCGGTTGCCGTTAATCCAAAGAAATTAAGCAGGGACATGTTTAAATCCACCCCCATATCGAGATCGTGGGTGGTCAGGTCGAGACTTCCATCAGGATAAAACATCCATCCCCGCAGAGTGGCTTCAGCGAAGTCTAGTTGCGGAGGCGTCAGGAAGCCGACAATCTCATCATCGTGCATCATGATGTGCTGCCCCCCCGTCA
>MAXP01000018.1:0-476 GCA_001751085.1 Desulfobacterales bacterium C00003060
CCGTTTGAGCCCATCAGTTCCGCTGCCTTGTTCGTGATCCAGACGGCGGCGTCCGCCGCATAGATCCGTGTTGCGGCAGCCTTGGAAATCATTTGGGCGGAAAATGGAGGGCCGTAGGTTTCAGGATGATCCATCATCCAGGCAAAATTGTAGACCGACGCCTTCATCATTTCGATCCGGATGGCCATATCCGCTAAAATGCCGGCCGCCATACTCCATTCCCTTACTGGTTTTCCCCCGCTTCGCCTCTCCTTGGTATAATCGAGGGCAATTTCAAAAGCGGTCTCAGAGATACCCAAGGACATGGTGGAAGAATGCCACTGGGTCCCCGACATGGCCCCATAATAGAAATGGGCATCATGGCCAGGACCGGCCACCCGGTATTCTTTGGGAACTCGAACATTGTCGTAGAAGACCCCCGCGTTGACCGACGTCTTGAACCCCATCTTGGGCTCCTGCTTGCCGAATGAAAGGCC
>MAXP01000018.1:539-2281 GCA_001751085.1 Desulfobacterales bacterium C00003060
AGGTATACGCTGGCAATGCCCGCATTGGTAGGCCACGACTTGGTGCCGTTGATCACATATTCATCCCCTTCAAGCGTAGCCCTTGTACTAATGCCCCTTCCCTGAAACAGAGGATTTTCAGTATCTGCGCCGCCCGTTGAATCTGTCATGGAGAGACACGCATAATTCACATTGTCCCCGCAGAAGTCCGGGACGAACTTATCCAGGACAGCCTTGTTCTGTGCGTGGGCGGCCGGTCCCAGGATGAGGCCCGAGTTGATGCCGACGCTCAGGCTGATCCCTGCATCCCCCTTGGCGAGTTCCTCGCAGATGATGCCTAAGGTCACCGCAGAGCCGGGCCCGGTGCCACCATATTCGGGGGGGTATCCCCCTTTCTGGATCCCAAGATCCACCAGCTTTTTGTGAATTCCCTCAACGAGACCATAATCGTCCTCCAGTTTGTCCCGAACAGGCATGATCTCCTGTTGTACAAATTTTCCAATCATGTCGCGTATGGCCTTTTGCTCATCCGTCAGTAGATGTTCAAGATTCATAATCTTCTCCTTTCATAGCCTTTGGCTCAGCCCCTGTTCAGAAAAGAGGGGCTGAGCCCTGTGATGAAATCTCATTGTGATCACAAAACCGACCGGCCTTTGGGACCATGAAACCGATGCAGTTTCGATGACGGCAGACGCCCCGCTTACAGGGCATTTTAGGCTTATTGCATTGTTTCACGGTCCCGCAAGCCCAATGGGCCAGACTCTTCTTATTGGCTCTCTCCGAAATAGACTTCATCGCCACCGAGGACATAGAAGTCGGCCACCCATTTGGAGAACCACTGGGGAAAGAACTCCTCCTTGAACGCCTTGCTCTCCCGATCCTTGTCCCAGCCCTCAAGGCTTTCGATATCCAGGATTCCGATATAGGTAAACGGTGATTTTGTGGGTTCCGGTGGGATGCCCTCCTTGCCGTTTCCTTTAATTCCCCCTAACATCTTCAGCAGGGTAAAGCTCTTGGCCGAACTCAATCCGAGAAGAAGAGGACCCTTATAGTCCTCGCACCACTTCTTGTAGTCTTCGTCCGTCACGTCGTCCTTTAAATTGTAGAGAATAATTTCCTTTGGCATTTTTCGCTCCTTTCAAATTAGGGGTTAATGATCATTTCTTTTCCTTTATGTCTCTGAAGCCGACCTGCTATTTATTCGGATCGGACACCAGTTCCGAATGAGGGCGGCACAGTACATGGTCGCCCAGCTTTTGGTACGATGCTTCATTCCTCATTTGGAATGTAACATCTTTGGTTACCAGCCAAACAAAAGGGCGGTTCTCGTCGCCCCCCGCTTCAAACTCTTTGTTCTCAAAACGGATACTGCCTCTTGCCCTTATGGATGGTGATCCATTTCAATTCGCTCATCTCCTGCATGGAGCGGAGCCCGCCTTCCCGTCCGATTCCGCTGGCCTTACAACCGCCAAAAGGGCAGTACGGATCATCGTACAGGCTGGAGTCGTTGATGTGCACCATACCGGCTTCCAGATTTTCGGCTAGAAATATCGCCTTTTGCAGATCATTGGTAATCACCCCGGAGGAGAGGCCGTACACGGTGTCGTTGGCCACCTCGAGTGCTTCCAGCTCATCCTTCACTGCAATCACCGGGGCCACGGGTCCAAAGGTCTCCTCCTTGAATATCCTCATATCTCGGGTGACACCGGACAGGACCGTGGGGTGGTAGAAACGCCCTTCGTACTTGCCGCCCGATAGGATGG
>MAXP01000019.1 GCA_001751085.1 Desulfobacterales bacterium C00003060
TCTCATCTTCAGGCCACCTTCGGCCGATCCTCATTCGCAAAATCCGCGAAATAGCCTGCTATAGCGCTACAGCTTCACTGCGTGCCCTGTGGTTTTGTTCGATCGGATCGGCCAAATCTAACCCAAACCTGAGCGCCAATAGCGCAAAGCTTCACTTCGTGTCTACCAAGTTATTCTTGACCCAGCCCTTACCCGATCATAACGTTTTCTTCACTGTACTTCAACCGGCCGGCTGTTTCTCTGTGACGGATGGAAAATGCGAGCGTCAGTGGCCCGAGCCGTCCGATGAACATCAGTACGATGATCACCACTTTGCCAAAGGTATTCAGGCCGGACGTCTTGCCCATAGACAGTCCTACTGTGCCAAAGGCTGATACAGCCTCAAAAACATACTCGAGAAACGCCCCCCTGCTCTGCACATGAGAAATGCCGCCAAGCTGTGTCAACAGGAGAATAACCACCATGACTGTTATGACCAGGCCGGAGGAGATGACGACCGCGATCGCCCTTGCTGCCGTCTCCCTTGGAATGGTCCGATTCATGATCATTGCATCGGTTTCTCCCCTGAGCCGGGACTGGACAACCGCAAAGAAAACCGCTGCTGTTGTGGTCTTGATTCCGCCCCCGCAGGAGCCGGGTGAGGCTCCGATGAACATGAGGATTATGAAAAAAAAGAGGGTCGCATTTGACAGCAGACCGAAATCGACCGTGTTAAAACCGGCAGTCCTCGCAGTGACCGATTGAAAGAGCGATATGAGAACCCTGTTAGAAAAACTCATGCCTCTCAGGACATCGTCGTATTCGACAAAGAAAAAAAATACGGTCCCTGCGAGGATCAATATCAGTGTAGTCAAGACCGTGAGCCTGGCATGCAAGGAAAAGGGCTTTGCGGGTTGCCTATTATCTCTCCTGCGATATCCGTAACGCTGGTGGAATTCAAGGAGGAACAAAAATCCTATCCCTCCGGTAATGATGAGAAAGATAGTGTTAAGGTTCACGAGGATATCAGTCTGATATCCTGTGAAATTGCCCGGAAACAGGGAGAACCCTGCATTGCAAAAGGCTGAAACCGCATGGAACAGAGAGAAGAAGATGGCATCACTAACAGGAAATTCACGTATCCAGCCGAGGAAGTAGCATGTTGCGCCCACAAATTCCACCGCCAATGTCAATAACACAACCGAGACGATCAGTGTGTGGAGGTTCTTCATGGGAGAGCCGGCAAAAGTGTCCTGAAGCACTGTATCCTGGCTCAGTGAGGGTTGCTTGCCAAGAATGAAAAGAAAGATCGTTGAGAAGGTCATGATCCCAAGCCCACCCAACTGGATCAACATCAGAAGAACCCATTGGCCGACCCTTGTAAAATCGGCTGTATCCTTTACCACAAGCCCTGTAACGCATACCGCAGATGTGGACGTAAACAGGGCATCTACATACGACATCCGCCCATTCGTTGTCATGCCGGGGAGCATCAGGACAAGGGACCCGACGAGGATCAAGAGAACGAAACTTACAATCAACTGCTGCTGAGGTGTTGATTTTATTGTCACGAGCTAGGGGTTTCGTAACCGTTCATAGGTTCAGGGTTCAGCGATCAGGGGGACCACCTCACGACAGACGCCCCCCAGGTTAAACCTGCCCCAAACGTCACTAAAAGCACATAATCATCTGGCTTCAGCAGGCCTTCTCGGTTCGCCTCGTCTAACGCGATGGGTATGGTGGCCGAAGATGTGTTCCCGTACTTCTCAATATTGGTATAGACCCTGTCCATGGGGATGTCCAGCCTTTCCGCCACAGCGCGGATGATCCTGAGGTTGGCCTGGTGAGGAACCATCAATTTGACGCTATCGCATGACAAACCATGGTATTCCAAGGCACGGACGGCGATCTTTGCCAGACAGGAAACAGCCTTCTTGAAAAGGCGGTTTCCCTCCATTTTGAGAAAAAACGGCTTTGTTTCGATTGTATCTAAGAAGTCAGGGATCTTGGACCTCTCGTCAAACGAATAAAGGAGGTCCCAAAGATTTCCGTCAGACCGCAAATGGGTTGAGAGAATGCCATCAGGCTCTGTACTGGGCGTAAGGACCACGGCACCAGCGCCATCCCCCAAAAGCACGCAGGTGTTTCGATCCTCCCAGTTTGTGATGCCCGAAAGACGTTCCGCGCCAATGACCAGGGCATTCTTGCAGTTTCCAGTTCCGATGGCATTATTTGCAATAGACAGAGCATAAAGGAATCCCGAACATCCAGCGGATACATCAAAAGCCATGGCTTTACCGGCATCGAGTGCCTTTTGCACAAAACACGCTGCAGACGGGAATTGCCTGTCCGGCGTCACCGTACCTACAACGATCATGTCGAGGGTTTCCGGTGAAATCCCAGCCATCTGCAATGCCTTCAGAGATGCCGTCGTGGCCATGTCCGAGGTGTTTTCGCCTCGCCCGTTTGACGAAATGCGTCGCTCTTTAATCCCTGTACGCCGTGTGATCCATTCATCGGACGTATCTACGATGGATTCAAGCTCCTTGTTAGTCAGGATCCTCCTGGGCGTCGTCGAACCAGTACCCACGATGCGTCCCCTTGCCATCATGAATATATCTCCTTCACTTCGCTTCAAAGGTCTAAAGGCTTGTCTTAAGTGCAGCGTCAACTGTCCCTGCTAAAACAATTCTCCTATAAGACTTGCAGGCAGGCCAATGACAAGTCGGTCCCTTCCGATTGCTCCATATTC
>MAXP01000020.1 GCA_001751085.1 Desulfobacterales bacterium C00003060
CTTGCTCTTGATGCTCATGACTCACCGAGAAAATCACCATTTATGACCTTCCGAGGTATATGACCAATCTAAGTCAGAAAGAAAACAGATACAAAAAAATCATAGTAACCGTTCACGGGTTCAGAGGTTCACCGAAAACCTGTCTGCCGTGACTCCGGCACAGGCAGGTCTAAACCGTCCCGCCTGCCTCGCAAGCTTGGCGAGCGGGCAGGTGATTCGTGGGAGCTGAACCTGTCAACGTCTACGAAATCATGATCCTTCATTTGAATGGATACCACATGTACTGGGTTGGGTCAAACTTGACAAGAAACAAATACCAGTATTATCGTAGCTTCTAAATAAGCCGGGCGACTTCTGAATAATCTGAGCAGGCCTAATCTCAGGACTTTACCCGGACTTTTTGAGAAGAGTTACATATTATCTTACACACTCTATAGGCATCTCTCAAGCTTCGATATGAAACAACTACTGATTTTTACCGATCTGGATGCCACGCTGATCGATCATGATACTTACTCTTTCAAAGAGGCCCGGCATACCCTTGACCGGCTCAGGTCAAGGTCTATACCTGTCATAATCTGCAGCAGCAAGACAAGGGCTGAAATCGAGGTCTATCGCCTGCGCATGGGCCTTAATGACCCGTTCATCGCAGAGAACGGTGGGGCTATTTTTGTCCCAGGTTCCGCCTTGGACCTAACGGACGTAGACTTTGTTGAAAAAGGGCCATACCACGTGGTGGAGTTGGGTGTACCCCACGCCGATTTGTGGACTGTTTGGAGAGAGATCAAAAAGAAAAACTTTCGCATGAAGGGCTTCAGCGAGATGACCATTGAGGAGATTGCCGCTTGCACGGGTCTGTCCCTCGAAGAGGCCGCGTTGGCCGCAAAACGAGAGTACTCAGAACCCTTCATGTTTCTTGACACGTCGGATCAATTGCGTCTCCTTACAAGCCTCTTGCAGGAAAAAAGGCTTAGGATCACCCGGGGAGGTCGTTTTTACCACATGATTGGACAAAACGACAAGGGAAAGGCGGTCCGGATTCTCACAAGGGTCTATGCAAATACATATCCTGACAAAAAGATCTGGACTGCGGGACTGGGGGACAGCGCCAATGACATCCCTATGCTCAGGCACGTGGACATGCCTGTTGTAATCAGGAAGAAGACAGGAGAATGGGAACGCGTCCATGGAATCGACCCGATTGTCTATTCGGATAAGCCTGGCCCAAGAGGATGGGCCGAGGTGATCAACACGATCTTGCAAGGCTCGGCATCTATTGGCCAGTTTCAATAGGGCGAAGATGCCCCGTTTGGCATTGATGTTTTTCCTGTTGTATGCTAATAACTGACGGAGGTTCAGGGTTCACGGTTACGAAACAGCAAAGGAGTTCAACGCAGGCAGGCGAGGGGAATCAGGCTTGGACGAGCTTAAGAATGGGGGTGAAGATAAAGCATCTTCAAGGATTACCCCTGAATACTGGACACTCACGGGCTGGGTGAGAAGTTGGGCAGACGGGATTCTTGCCCCCTTTTCTCGTGTTTTGGCGCGCATGGGGGTACAACCAAACGTCCTGTCCTTGATCGGTCTGTTTGCCGCATCTGCCGCTGGCGCAGTGGTGGCTGCAGGCTACATTTTTCAGGGCGGGTTGTTATTCCTCCTTTCTGGTCCGTTTGATGCTCTTGATGGGGCCTTGGCCCGAACAGCAGGTCTTGAGTCACGCTTCGGGGCCTTCCTCGATTCCTTCATCGACCGTTATTCAGAAGCAGCCGTCCTGTTTGGAATACTGTGTTGGGCAACCTTCCACGACGACCATATCCTGGTTCTTGTCACATTCCTGACCATGACGGGATCATTCATGGTCAGTTATACCAGAGCCAGGGCCGAGGGGTTGAAGATCACCTGTAAAGTGGGGCTTTTTACTCGACTGGAACGCTTTGTTGTGTTGACACTTGCACTGATCACGCAACAACTCCTCGTTGGTCTCATTATTCTTGCCTTCTTGACAAACTTCACTGCTCTTCAGCGAATGTTCCACGTCTACAGGCAGTCCCTCATCAGTAGTAGTTCTCGTTGATTTGACGACCCGGGATGGTAACTGTATGGCCAGTGGAGAAGCCCATCAGGAGATTTCCCCGAACTTTTCGAAAAGTTACAAAACAGCCAGAGGTGTGTATATGTATTCTAGAATGCTCGTGCTTCGATTCCCAAAGACAGAAGTGGAAAAACCGATCGTCTGTTTCCTCGCCACCAACTTCAGCCTCACTTTCAATCTCCTTAAGGCGACCATACTACCCCGCAAGGAAGGGCTTATGGTCATGGAACTGTCTGGGACAAGAAAAGATTTTAACAAAGGGGTTCAATACCTGAAAGATCACGGGGTGCAGGTACACGCAGTCGGCCAAAACATCAAGCGCAACACGACTAAGTGCACTCACTGCGGAGCCTGTACAGCAGTCTGCCCCACAGGTGCTTTGTCAATCAAACGGCCTGAGATGACCGTTGTGTTCAATCACAAAAAATGCAGCGTATGCGGCCTTTGTGTCCCGGCCTGCCCCCCCAGGGCCATGGAGATTCGGACTACAGAAAACACGTTTCTGAAATGAGAAAAACTGTGGCCGTCGCCTTGAGCGGCGGTCTTGATTCCGCTGTTACAGCCGCCATCCTCAAGAAAAAAAACTGCCGAGTCATTGGGCTTCATTTCCGAACGGGTTATGAATCTACCCCCAGCAACTCAACCCAGTCCCGGCCATTGTCCCTTGTTGAATCTTGGGCCCACAGGGTTTCAGAACAAATCGGCATCCCCCTTGAAGCGCTTGATTGCTCCGAAACCTTCAAAAAGGAGGTTGTCTGCTACTTCATTGATGCTTACCGGTCTGGCAAAACGCCAAATCCATGTGTGGTCTGCAATCAACGCATCAAGTTCGGCCTTGTCCTGAAAAGGGCCCTGAAACTTGGCGCTTCAACCCTGGCAACAGGCCACTATGCCCGAATACGCCAAGAAACAAACGGTAGGTATTGCCTGCTAAAAGGTGTGGATGCAGCTAAGGACCAGTCCTACTTCCTGGCCCGCCTGACCCAACAACAGTTAAGCCTGGCCATGTTTCCACTGGGCAGCTTAACGAAAGACCAGGTCCGGAAAATGGCCAGGGCATGGGGACTCACATCGTGCGTTGCACGGGAAAGTCAGGAGTTGTGTTTTGTTCGACATCAAACCTACAAGGAATTTCTTGCCAGGTCAGCGGGATTTCCCCGTGAACCCGGCCTGATAATAAACACAATGGGTCAGACCGTTGGATCCCACCAGGGCCTCCATGCCTATACCGTAGGACAGCGCAAAGGGATTGGTATACCCGGGCCGACTCCATATTATGTGCTTCGCCTTGATAAGGATCAAAACCGTCTTGTCATTGGAGCCGAATCCGACTTAGCAGCCACAGAATGTCTGGTCACCCGCATCAACTGGATCGGGACTGACCCTCCGGACAGACCCATATCAGTGCAAACCCGTATCCGTTATCGTCACCGAGAGGCGGAGTCCGTCCTGACACCCCTTGACCCTTGCACGGCCACGGTTCGCTTTTGCAAGGCCCAGCATGCTATTACGCCCGGCCAGGCCGCTGTCTTCTACATGGACGAACGGGTTCTGGGCGGAGGGTGGATCGCCTGAACCGCAAAAGCAATCCACAAATCCTGCATTGGACACAATAATGAACCTTTATTCCATCACCACCTTGGGTTGCAAGGTAAACCGCTACGAATCCGAAGCGATTTCAGAACAGCTTGGAAATCTGGGATGGCAAGCGATAAGCAAAGGAGGCATGGCGCATGTTTGTATTATCAATACATGCACTGTAACTCAAAAAGCGGCCATGCAGTCCAGACAGGCCGTGAGGAAGATTATCCGCAACCATCCAGGGGCACTTGTTGTTGTTACAGGCTGCTATGCCCAGGTTGCTCCCGAGGTTTTCACGTCTATACCGGGAGTACATTTTGTCATCGGAAATGCCTTCAAAGACCGGATTGCACGACTGGTCAGCAGTCACAAAGCACATGGCCCTGCCATAACCCTTGTTGAAGATCTCTCTGCTCCGCGCCCTTTTCAGGATCTTCCGGTGACCAAGTTTGGAAATCGAACGCGTCCCTTTCTGAAGATCCAAGATGGTTGTGATGCCTTTTGTTCCTATTGCGTCATTCCCCATTCACGTGGGCGGAGCCGGTCCCTTCCGCCGGAAATCGCTGTCAGAAGAATCAGCAACCTCAAAGAGCAGGGATACGCTGAGGTCGTGCTTTGTGGCATCAATCTTGGCCGGTACGGTGGGGATCTTGCCCGCGCCACATCACTACTGAGTCTTATTCGCTCCATTGATGGTCCTCAAGGCGTAAAACGATTGCGCCTGAGCTCCATCGAACCTACCGAGATATCAGAAAAACTCATAAGGGAGTTGGCATCCTCCAAGCATGTCTGCCAACATCTGCATATCCCCCTTCAGAGCGGAGACGATGACGTGCTAAACAGAATGAATCGGTCCTATAACTCAATTTTTTATGGAGACATGGTTCACCACATCGTCAGCGTAATGCCTGATGTGGCCATAGGTATTGATGTGCTCGTAGGTTTTCCTGGAGAGACTGAAATTGCGTTTGAAAATACATTTCGCCTGATTAAGCGACTTCCGGTCGCATATCTCCACATTTTTCCGTTTTCCGTGCAGAAGCAAACCCCGGCCGCTGCCTTTCGAGATCCAGTGCCGCCTGAAACAATCAAAAAGAGATGTCAACTCTTGCGCTCTATCGGAGAGACCAAGCGCAGGAGGTTCTACGAAAAGGCGATTGGTTCTACATTTGAGATCTTGATTGAAGGAAACCGGGACAAAACCACAGGATATCTAAAGGGGTTAACTAAGAACTATATCCCTGTGTTTATAGAATGGGGGGACGAATTGATGCATCAGGTGATTGAGGTCAGGCTTACCGGAATCGAGCATGGTAAGGTCTTTGGTGAGCGCCTGTTATGAAACGGGGAGCGAGGTGCTGTGGTCTGAAGACTATCCGAAATAATACCTCATAGCACGGCGGGCATACTGATTGGCTTTCTCCCTGATGAGTTTGCCGTGAACTACCAATACTGCCAAAGCGAGTTTTCTGGTTCCTGCCTTATCTCCACAGAAACCCACAAACCAATCATAGCGCAACTCATTACTCTTGTCATTTATGGAACCTGTCTTTCCACCGATGAAAAGCTTTGACAAGATCTTATCGCGGTGGTGCCCACTGAATGTCCGGCGACAGGTCCCACGGGAAATAGTTGCCGCCATCAATTCCTTCATTTGCTGACTCGTTTTCGGAGAGATGACCTGTCTGACAATGTTTGCACTCCCAACGTATACAGGGTTTTTCCTATCGTCAATTATACATTCAATAATCATGGGTTCCACCAGTTTTCCACCATTGACGATTGCAGCAGCCATCATTGCCCCATGTAAGGGAGATATCAATGTTTCCCGATTAAAGCCGCAAGCTATTTCTGCCCAGTGATACGAATCATCACTGACTGAAAGCCGGCTGAGCTGAACAGGAAGTTCGAAATTAATAGGTTGATTAAATCCAAACCGAATGGCGTATTCTTCAAGCAGATCCTTTTTCAGGCGAAAAACGCCCAGTTTTCCAAACACAGGATTAATCGATTTGGCGAAAGAGCTCTCAAGGGAAATTGTATTTGTATGACGATTGATTCGACCGGTCAATTGATTCTTATACAGAGTATGGCCACGCCCATTGTAGGTCAGTTTCGTATCAGGAAAGATATTGCAGCGGTCAATGGCGGCCGCAGCGCTTACGATTTTGAAGATACTGGCAGCGGGGAACTGACTGCTGAGGCAGACATCCTTGGCCCCTTTCACTTTTGATGAATCGATCATGGAAAGGATTCGTCCGGTTGCAGGATCCATGGCCACAAATCCTATTAGAGGGGATTGGGAACCATGAATTTTTTTCAACATATAGCTTTGAAGCCTGCTGTCTATGGTTGTCTCCATGATAAAGGATCTGCCGGAATAGTTGATATCAATCTTACTCTCAGGGCTGTTGCACAGGCTCTCAGGATCTATCAACTCCCTGAGGTCCTTTTTCATCAACACAGATAGACCAGCAACCCCCTCCCCTTCAGCAGGGACTGCGAGTTCCCCTGCGATCTCCGGAGATCCATCACAGACATCGCTCGACAGACCAACCTTGAGGTAATGGATCCCTGTCAATAGCAAGACAGGAAAAAGCCATATACTCCCCTTGAAGAGCCTTTTGCGAAGACCTTCAAAGAACCTTTTGCGAAAGTCCTTTCGCTTGTACTGCCTCTGATAATCTTTCCAACTCTGGTAATTCCGCATATCGACATAGGCATATAGCACCACGAGTTGTGTGTCAAGCAAGTAAGCGGAAATCCTTAAACTCATCGGCACTGATCATAGTTTACCTTGACACTCCGCCATTTTTTCTCTATACTATTGAAATATAAATGTATATTTATTCAATAGTTACGCAGTGAGGAACATCATGCCCATCGATTTCAAAGGTTTGCGGGTCGTCTCATTTGCAGGTCGCAAGGCTCAGGAGATGGCTGAACTCATCAAAGAAGCCGGAGGGGAACCGGTCATTGCGCCAAGCATGCGGGAAGTTCCCTTAGAACACAATCGTGAGGCCCTTGCCTTTGCCGAGGTTCTGTTCGCCGGCGGGATTGACGTCCTCATACTCATGACCGGCGTTGGCACGCGGCTGCTTGTGAAGACGTTTGTTACCAGATATTCTGCCAATAAAGTGATTAAAGCGCTTAGGTCGGCAAAAATCGTGGCCCTCGGACCCAAACCCGTGGCTGCATTACAGGAAATGGGGCTGGAACCAACGATCTGTGTTCCCTCGCCCTACACTTGGACTGATTTGCTGCAATCCCTCGATGAACAATATCTTATACGTGACAAACGCGTGGCGGTTCAAGAATATGGGGAGTCCAATCCGGACCTGATCAGGGCCTTAGAGGAACGGGGCGCCAAGGTCGAGCGTGTGCCGGTTTATCGATGGGAGTTACCCGAAGATCTCGGGCCCCTTCGCCGGGCAATCCAGGACATAATTTCCGGAGTACCACAGCGGGTAGACCTTGCTTTGTTCACAAGCTCAACCCAAGTGCGCAATCTTTTCCAGGTCGCAAAGATGGATCACGTGGAAGGGCAACTAAGAGAAGGACTCAAGGATGTTTGCATCGGATCTGTGGGGCCGATTGCCAGCCGAGCCATCACCAAACAAGGCCTGACCGTTGA
>MAXP01000021.1 GCA_001751085.1 Desulfobacterales bacterium C00003060
GATAAGGCAACTGATTAGACCCCAATCCCTCGAAGTTGACAGGAGAATGCTTCGGTACTAAAATATAAGTTGAAGTATCCCTCACCCCGAGGGGGCTTCACCGGGAAGGCAGCTCGCAAACCATGGCCGGTGCCTGCTGCCTTCCTTTTTTTATGTGTTCACCGCATAATGCGCTAAGCGCGCAGAGTTTGCATATCACCTCTTTTCATCTTCAAGTCAGCTCAAACACGATCGTAAGCTCAAGGGGGACCTCTCCCTTAAAAAGCCGCCTGGGTGGCTTTGGAAAGGGAGCAGCAGACTTCACAGCCCTGAGTGCTGCTGTATCCAGGGCCTTCTGTCTGGAGGTTCTCACAACCTCAAGCGCCCTGACATCTCCTGCATGTGTAATAACAAAGCGTATGGTCACACACCCCTCTATTTGCCTGGCCCTGGCCGTGCTGGGATATTCTTTGTGTCTTTCTATCCTGAGCCTCACCATCTCAAGATAGGTGAGGGACGAATCAGTGGAGGCCTCCACTCCGGGGTCCCAGTCGGCAATGCTCAGACCTGAAGTCGCAGGGGCATCCGGCATGCTGATCCCCTCCACAAGGCTGTCGGGCAGATTTTTTTCAATACACTCCATTTTCATAGGTTTTAGGGAGGGGATGTGTTGCTGAAGGACCTTCACCCTTTTCACATCCTGCGGCTGCAGCTCCTGGGGCCTGTGGCGTGGCCTGGGAATAGACCTTGTAGACGGCTTGGATACGTGTTGCATGGTCAACTCGATGTAAGTGAGCGCATTTGATCTGTAAATGCCGGCAATGTGCATAAAAATCACCATGTGGATACCAAGGGAAATACCTACGAAACTGCGCAAGAGCCAGTTGGGTTTTGTTTTGGACACGGATTTCACAGATTTCACAGATATGAATTAGATCTTATCAAATACCTTTCTTTTTACTTGCACTGAATGGCCAAAGTTTATCAGCAATCCTACTTCAATACCGGTTCAAGCCCATCCTTTTTAATTCAATCATCAAAGCATTTTGATAAACTCTCTCAAGGAAACCAAAACCAAGCACATTATGGACCTTGTAAGCTGCTTTTATAATTTTCTCTGTTAGGTCAGAATATTTCATTTTTCGATGAGATTGTTATTCTCTTAGACACAGATTTCACTGTTGTTAAATCCGTGTCAATCCGTGCAATCCGTGTCCATAACTAAAAGTCCTTTTCTGTGGCCAAACAAAGCCTGCCTGCCCCGGCTGCCTTGACGACATCCATCACCTTTATGGCCTTGTTCAGGATCACTGCCCGGTCAGCCTTGATGACGACCAGCTTGTTTTCCTGGCCCCCGATCATCTCCTTGATCCGGTCAAAGAGCCTGGGAACGGAAACCTCCTCGTTTCCAAGAAATGCCCTTCCTTGTTGATCCACATAGACGGTGATTACCTCCTCCGTCTGGGGGGCCGCTGCCTTGGCCTGGGGAAGTTTGATCTTGATCCCCTCTTCCACCATGAAATTCGTCGTGAGGAGGAAATAGATCAAGAGGAGAAATACAATATCAATGAGTGACGTCAAGGGCATTTGAATCTTAATACGATCTCTGCGTTTAGGATGAACAAGCATAGTCGTCTCCATTAGGACCGCTTGCCCACGGCCTTGATAAATGTCACGGTACCATCATGAAGTTGGGCCTCATATCTGTCCACGCGGGCAACAAGGTAGCTGTGAGCTACTATGGTCGGAAGCGCTACGGCCAGGCCCAGGGCCGTGGTCAGCATGGCTTCCCAGATCCCTCCGGCAAGTACCGCTGCATTGACCTTGCCCCCCATCTGCTGAATGACCATGAAGGCCTTGATCATACCGAGAACCGTTCCCAACAGACCGAGTAACGGGGCAATGTTTCCAATGGTGGCAAGCGCCTGGATATACCGCGAAAGTTCCCTGACCTCCTCCTCTGTGGAGTGAACAATGACTGTTTCCAGGGTCTCGCGGTCTTGATCCAAGACCTCTGTGGCATCAGCCAAGATGCGTCCCATGGGAGAGCTGCTTGCTTTTGCCAGCTCAAGGGCCTGGTTATACTCGCCATTCCTGACATACTGAGCGATTGTTTTCACCAGACCCAAACCCCGGATACGGACCCTGGCAAAACGGACAAGCCTTTCCAGGAAAATGGCCAGGGCCAGCACAGAACAAAGAAGGATGGGCCCCACGAGGATGCCCCCTTTTGAAAGAAACTCGATCATGCTATCCTCCGAAAGTGACTTGAGTGCCTAAAATGAGCTAACGTGAACTAAAATGCCTAAAGTCGTCCTGATTCCTGATACCCTGAATCCCTGAATTCTTCTATATCCGGTTCGCCATCGAAATTTAGATCCCTTGAACGCTTCACCACGGCCTCTGAGAGGTCGTATTCCTCCCAAAGATCGGCTCTTCCGTCGGCGTTCGTGTCTTCCTCCACGGTCTTCAGGTTTCCTTTATC
>MAXP01000022.1 GCA_001751085.1 Desulfobacterales bacterium C00003060
GGAAATTCGAAATTTGAAATTAGGTAACGCATCTACATCTTTGTGTTTTTCCCAATTTCAAATTTCACCGCCAAAATACAAGATCAACAAAGTGTAAACTACTTTTGACTTGTCGTGAAGGATGCCAAATATTCCCTACACATCAGCCCTTCTTGCTTCTGCAAACATTCCGGTAACTTCTCTAAAAGTCAGGGTAAAGCCCTGCCCGCTCAGATTATTGAAGCGCATTGAGGCTCCTGGTTGCGGGCTAAACAAATGCCCAAAGTTTCCACCTGTGCGGTTGGATTTGATCTTGTAATTTCAATTACCTATTTACCGCCCGCTTCACTCAAGACGCAGAGGTCGCAGAGGTTCTTTTTTCAGGGGAAATCATCTATCTCTGCGCTCTTTGCGTCTTTGCGGTGAATACACGATTTTCATGGAACAGCAAAACCGAAACCTAACCGCACAGTTCCCAAAGTTTACAGCAAAAGGCAATGGGTGTCAAACTTGAGGGGAGGTCATTTTAAAAGAAAGCAGTTGACCAGTGCTGATGAATGGTGTATTTTCTTTAAAAAGAGAGTACATTGTCTATAGCTATGGCTTTTCAGAAAAATACTTGCAAAACCTTCAAAGTCCACTACAAAAGCAAGAATGGAAAAGAGCGCAGACACAGCGGCAGATACGAAGAAAGACAAACTGCTGGCACAGATTCGCTTTGCTTATAAGAGGCCTATTGTCCTTGGGGAACACCCTCAAAAGGAAAGCAAGGATTTGGAATACTGGATAGACCGCTTTATCGACGAAGAAGTTAGTCAGTACGGTTCTGCAAACATAGCACACGTGTTCAGTGACCACGAACGCGCCATAAAGCTTTTGTTACTCTACCTTGAAAAAGAAGGTGTCGTTGAAAACACGGACGTTGACTCGGAAGAGGAAGAAGAACTCCAAGCCATGTTATCTTTGCCAAGACCCTCGGCCAACTCACAAGATTGATGAATCCTGTTTGCTAAAAACCCACTTCTCAATACTCCTAAAGACAAGCTCCCTCTTGATCGGCTTTGTCATATAGTCATCCATGCCTGCTTCAAGGCATATCTCCTTGGTCCCTTTCATTGCATGGGCGGTCATGGCAACGATGGGAATGCGCATCGCTTGGCTCCCGTCATTTGTCATTTCGCCCTTCGGGCTGTCATCTGTCATTTGCCCGCTGGCATTTGTCCTATCCTTTGCTGTTGACCGATGGCCAGCTAATAATGACCTCTCCCAACTGCGAATCTGTATTGTTGCTTCTAATCCATCCAGTTCCGGCATCTGTATATCCATAAAAATCAGGTCAAAATCCTCGGGAGATTGCGTGTATTTTTCAACTGCCTCCTTGCCGTTATTAGCCGCCTCCACCTGATATCCTCCCTTTGTCAGCATCATCTGTACCAGTTTCTGGTTGACCAGGTTGTCTTCCACCAACAGGATACGCACAGAATGCTTCATCTCCTCACGAACCGAATATTGGGTAATTATTCTCTCTCTTGCCAATTCATCCTTCTCGCCTTCAGGTTCCCTTTCTCCCATCATTTTCCCCAACATCATGTAGAGCTTTTCTCTGCGAATCGGTTTGCTCAAGAAGCCATCAAATCCTGCCTCTTTACATTTCCAGGCATCCCGCCCCATCACAGAAGATAAAGCAAGCAGCGGCATTTGGAATGCAAATCCCGCTTTCCGCACTTGTTCTGCTACTTCATACCCACTGATACCGGGCATCTGGATATCAATGATGCCAAGGTCAAACGGGTTCTCAGCCTCCAGGGCCTTTTGCAAGGTTGGCACAACTTCCTCACCGCTTCTCAGGGCAAGCGTACGCATGCCGGCCGACTCCAATACGTGCGATAATATGTGCAGATTGGTCTTGTTGTCGTCAACAACAAGAACCTTCTTGCCGGAGAGCGACACAGGGATGAGTCTCCTGGATTTCTTGTCTTCAGATCTCTTAACCCATGCAGTAAAGTGAAATATACTACCATGACCATCCGCAGGACCATCCGGAGGGCTTTCTGCCCAAACATCCCCACCCATCAGCTTTGATATCTGTTTGCATATCGATAGACCCAGACCTGTCCCGCCATACCTTCTCGTAGTGGAACCATCGGCCTGCTGAAAGGGCAAAAAGATAGCGGACAATTTGTCCTTGGGGATTCCAATGCCTGTGTCACGCACAGTGGCATGAAGCTTTATGTGTTCATCCTTTTCCTCCTGAATGTCAAGAGACAGCTCAATCTCTCCTGACTCCGTAAACTTCAGAGCATTATCCATCAGGTTGGTCAGAACCTGCCGAAACCGACCCGGATCTTGTTTTACGAATAGAGGAAGGCTGTTTCCGATACGGCACAGGATCTCAACCGGTTTTGATTCAACCTTGAGACGGATCAGTTCACAGACATCAAATGCCAGAAGTTCCGGATCAAAACCAATCTCCTCAAAAACCAGCTCTCCTGCCTCAATCTTAGAGAAATCAAGGATATCGTTGATCAGAAATAGTAATGTCTCTCCGCTCCTCTTGATGGTCTTTGCATATTCGATTTGGTCTTCATCTAAATCGCTATCAAGCAGCATATCAGTAAAACCATTGACCGCATTCATGGGAGTACGGATCTCGTGACTCATGTTGGCCAAAAACTCGCTCTTGGACCTGTTGGCTATCTCAGCCTTGCTGGCCATTTCGTTGGCCCTGGCGATCGACTGTTCAAGGTATCTATTCACTTTTACGAGTTCCCGGTTCGCAGCTTCGGCATCCGTCTTTGCCTTCCGCAGAGCATCCTCGATTCGTTTGCGCTCGCTGATCTCCCGTTGAAGTTGTTCATTGGCAATAGTCAGTTCTTCACTGCGCTTTTGAAGATCTTGTAGATGTTCCTCGACTCTGGAATGCAGCCGGGCATTTTCTAAGGCAAATCCGATCTCGCCAATCAATATGGACAATATTTGCTCATCATTTGAATCAAAGACTTGTCCCGTCTCCTTATGGGAAAGATTCAAGACCGCTACCAGCTCTTCTCTTACGAAAATCGGCATGCTCAAAAATGAAGGTGGTCCGTGTATAGGATCGTTTGGCTTGAGGGTCCTTGGGTCGGTCGCAATGTCTTGAACAAGGATAGTCTTCCTGCTATCTACGACAAGTCGTGCCAAGGATTCATTGATGTTCTTATAGGAACCCTTTTTCAGTCCCCTTTCCAATCCCATTGATGCTACAACACAAAACCGCTGTTTGTGGGATTCAACCATAAGCACAGAGCCGATTTGCGCCTTGGATACGGTCATTGCCTTTTCCAGTAGGGTGTTCAGCAAATCATCAATATCTATGCTCTTGCTGGCAATTTCGGTAAGTTCTTTGATGACGAACAGCTCGAAAACCCTCAGTCTTAAGTTGGAGGTTGTCTCCTGGAAGTTCGTCATAAGATTATTAAACGAGATTGCTATCCCATGTAGTTCCGTCACATCTTTTTGCACGTCTATCACATACTTGTCACCGCACTCAACAGCCTCAATTGCGGTCGCCATCGTGATGAATCTGTCAAAAACCTGACGGATGAGAATCAAACCTGCCAGAATGAGGACGAGAATAAAAGCAACGATAGCGATGTAAGATGTTTCCAGGAAGACATTTTGCTTTTGAAAAATGTAGAAGATAATTAGGAAAGGCAGGATAAAGACTAAAGCTTCAATTATAAGAAGATTGTGTCGCAATCCCGTTCTCTTTATGCCCATCGTTTCAGTACGAGATGATGCCATTGTGTCTCCTTTCGAAGCAACTATAGCTTTTCAGAAAAATACTTGCAAATGCAGCGAAGCTGCTGAGCGGTTCCCCTTTGCCGGCATCTCAACGGCAAAGGGGAAATCATCTATCTCTGCGCTCTTTGCGTCTTTGCGGTGAATACACGATTT
>MAXP01000023.1 GCA_001751085.1 Desulfobacterales bacterium C00003060
AGACATAAATGGAAGATTATCCTCTTAGGTTTTGAACATTTGGTCATTTGATATTCGGATTTGTTTGCGGCTTGCGCCTTGAGAACAGCACGGATTTCGATATTCGATATACGGATTTAATCGTTTGGACAGCAGGGCTTTCTAATACAATGAATTCACCGTAGGCGGACTACTACAAAAAGTACGAACTTTGTTTTTGACGGATTAAGGAGGACAACATGTTGAACATAATCTGTAAACACAACTGCAAGTCGTGTTTTGCCGAGCCAGTGTGTGCTGTCGGTGCGATCATAGACCAGCAGGGCTCCATATACGTAGATACTGACAAATGTATCGGCTGCGGTTGCTGCCGTACAGCATGTGTGGTATTTAGCTATGATCAAGCCTTGAAAGAAAAGACCGTGGAGTGGCTCATGGGCGTGGCGTGATAACTGGTCATTGGTCAGTAGTCATCACTTTGCCAGTTGTGCCATTGGTCTTTGGAATGCGTGCGGCAAACGGGCCAAGCGGTTAGCCGAATGGTTATGAGGTCATCTTATGTACGGAAGGACTGGTCGTTGTCTTCGGGTCAATCTGACCAAAGGCAAGCACCTGGTTGAAGAAATAGCCCCTGAACTGCTCGACAAGTTTATAGGCGGACGGGGGCTCGGCGTAAAGGTCTACTCAGACGAAGTAGACCCGCAAACAGACCCCCTCGGATCAGAAAACAAGTTGATCTTTGTTTCCGGCCCGCTGGTGGGCACGGGTGCCATCAGCGGGGCTTCGTGTAACGTGGTCACAAAGAGCGCCCTGTCCGGCACCATCGCCTGTGCCAAGATGCGGGGACACTTTGGGGCAGAACTGAAGTTTGCTGGATTCGACATGATCGTCGTTGAGGGGCGGGCTGAATCTCCGGTTATCCTCTCCATCCTGGACGACAAAATCAACATTCGGCCAGCCCTCGAATATTGGGGTCGCTCCACTTCTGAAACAGAGGTAATGTATAAAGAGAACCTGGACGATAAGTGGGCCGCCAGGGAAACACATCTGGTCTCTGTCGGTCCGGCTGGCGAGAGGTTAGTCCCGTTGGCGAACGTCATCAATGACGGGTTTTTGTCCGTTGGAGGCGCCGGTATCGGGGCTGTAATGGGTTCCAAGAATCTCAAAGCCATCGCGGTTAAGGGGAACCATTCCCTTTTAATAGCAGATGGTGATCGCTTTGTACGCGTGGTCACGAATCTGATCAACAAATTGAACAGTGCCCCGTTCACCTCTCATTCAATGTCTGCATGGGGGTCCGCTTTTTTTATAGATCTCTGTTATCAAAAAGGGATGCTGCCTCAGAAGAATTTTCAGAGCGCAGCTTTTGTTGATTCGAAGGATATCGGAACAGAGGCCCTGTCCAATACCTTTGCCTTGAGAAGTAGTGGCTGTTTTGCCTGCCCCATCGCCTGTATCAAGAAGACAGCCGTGAATTATCCCTTTTTTAAAGGCAAAGGGATGGCGCCCACTTACTGGGCTATCGGAGCTCTCGGCCTCAACTGCGCTGTTAGAGACATGGCCACCATTGGAATAGCCCATATGATCTGCGCTGAGATGGGTTTGGATCCTATCGCGGCAGGCGGGACGGTAGCTACAGCAATGGAGTTGGTGGAAAAGGGAATTGCCGACAGGGACAGTCTGAAGCTTGAGTTCAGATTCGGTCAGGGCGAAGACCTCCTTCAGGCCCTGACTCTCATGGCCACAAAAAAAGGTCACGCCAAGAGAATAGGAAAGGGGGGACAGGCCCTCGCTGAGGAATACGGTCAGTCGAAACGCTTCATGGGTGTCAAGGGGCTTTCCATGGCCGCCTTTGATCCCAGGGCTATCCAGGGCATGGGTTTGCATTTTGCCACCTGCAATTACGGTCCCCATCATCTATATGCATACACTTTTATTGAGGAAGTATTAGGTGTCCACGAGGAACTGGACCCGTTGACCACGGAGGGCAAACCCGAGCTGGTTAAACGATACCAGGACATGGCTGCCATCATGGACTCTTTGGGCCTTTGCAACTGGCCGTTGATGGGGCTTAAGTTCAATAATCTGGTTCCTATGATCAATAGTTGCTTGGGTACTGAGTACCGTGCTGATGACCTTTTGAGGATCGGGGAGCGGATCTGGAACCAGGAAAGATTATACAACATGAAGGCAGGATTTGACCATACGCATGATACCCTGCCAGAGAGATTCCTGAAGGAGCCGATCAAGGACGGCCCGGCTCAGGGGCAGATCAGCAAGCTGGACGAGATGCTTCCCAGGTACTACGAGCTTCGTGGCTGGAGTGAGAAAGGCGAACCTCGCGCTGAAACCCTTGAGGCTCTGGATCTCTAAGCCTTCGAGAAGGTATTGTAGGGTGATCCGTGCTGGATACTGGATGCTGGATTGGATAGCACAGCGATAGAATGAGTTATAAGAATTTGAAAATTTGGCAATTAGCACGGGGGTTTTGGAAACGCTTTATGAAACTGAATCACTAACGGACAAAGCACTGTACGAAGCAATTCATGATAATCTGGAAGTTCTTGGCAAAAAACTGAATCTGTTCATTCAATCCGTGGAAAGGGGTCATGAGAGTCAAAAATAGAGCGAAAAGTAACATCCAGCATCCAGTGGCCAGCATCCAGTATCTGTTTGGAATAGAGCAGGGAGTCACATTTCCTGACAAGATCGATAACCCCAAAATCTTTTTCTGAAATATGGCCATGCCAAGAATAAAAATAGACCACAACAAATGCACCGGTTGCAGGCATTGCGAGCTGGCCTGTTCTCTGAATCACGCCGCTGTCGCCAATCCTCGAAGGGCCAGAATCCGAGTCTTTCATGAAGGGAATGTTTTTTTTCCGGTGATTGCAGGCCCCTTTGTGGATGCGGCATGCACGTCAAAGCTTGACATCAAGATCGGCGACCAGGTTTACGATATGTGTTTACTCTGCCGGGCCTCGTGCCCCCAGAAGCCATTTTTCATCGAGGCCGAGACTGGTTTTCCCTTAAAGTGCGACTTCTGCGGTATCCCCCCCAATCCTTCCTGTGTGCGCTGGTGCAATTCAGGAGCATTGGAGTTGATAGATGATTAACGATTTGGGAATTGGGGTATTTAGGAATTAATCCCTAAATCCCTTAATGTTCTAACATGAATCACATCATTGACAATCATAACATCATCGGAGCCGTCATGGTCGTAGGTGGCGGTATAGCCGGTATCCAGGCCTCTATGGATCTGGCTGATGCTGGTTTCTATGTCTATCTCATCGAAAGATCCCCAGCCATAGGGGGCGCCATGGCTGCCCTTGACAAGACGTTTCCTACCAACGATTGTTCTATCTGAATTCTGGCCCCCAGGCTCGTTGAGTCTGCCAGGCATCCCAACATCGAAATCGTCACCAACGGCACTTTAAGAGGGGTTTCAGGATCTGCGGGAGACTTCACGGTGGAAGTGCTGAAACAACCCCGTTACGTGGATGAAACAAAATGCACTGCATGCGGGGTTTGCGCCACGTATTGTCCTGTTCCGGTTCCAGATGCCTACGATGAGAACTTGGCCAATCGTACGGCAATCTATATCCCTTATGCTCAGGCTGCTCCTTCTGCCTATGTGGTCGATCCTAATTATTGTCTGTTTTTGAATAGACAAGAATGCAAGCAGTGTACCCGAACTTGTGGAGCCGATGCCATCAATTTTGATCAAAGGCCAGAGGTTCTGACCTATCAGGTGGGGGCACTAATATTGTCTCCCGGCTTCAAGACATTTGATCCTGCTCGGGTGCCTTCCTATCATTATGCCGACTCACTTAATATTGTCACAGGCAAGGAGTTTGAGCGTATCTGCTCGGCTTCGGGGCCGTACATAGGCAAAATTCTGCGGCCTTCAGACCTGAGAAAGCCCGATAAGATAGCCTTTATTCAGTGTATAGGCAGTAGGGACAGGGCTTCCGGTAATCCTTACTGTTCGTCGGTGTGCTGCAAGTATGCAGTCAAAGATGCGATCGTGGCCTTAGAGCATGAGCCTGATCTTGACATTACCATATTCTTCATGGACATGCGCTTGTATGGCAAGGGTTTTGAGACCTTCTATGAGCGTGCTATGGCACAAGGTGTAAAATTTGTGCGAGCCAGGGTTTCTGAGATCAAAGAGCATCCACAAACCAAAGGCCTCACTTTGAGGTATGTGACAGAAGATGGCTCTTTGAAAAAAGATAGTTTCGATTTGGTTGTGCTTGCTCACGGGATCGAGGCCCCTGAAGGAAACAGTGCCCTTGCCATGGCTGCAAGCATCCGGCTCAATGAGTACGGCTTTTGTGAAACGAGCCTGTTTTCGCCCCTTGATACGGCAAGAAAGGGGATATTTGTAGCCGGTGCGTTTCAGGGACCCAAATCCATACCCGATAGCGTCATTCAGGCCGGTGGGGCCGCGGCATCAGCAGCAGAACTGCTGGCGTCGGTGCGAAACACTATGGTATCTGAAAAGGTTTACCCCGATGAGCGCTCAGAGCCTGATGAACCCCCGAAAATCGGTGTATTTGTGTGTCACTGCGGCAAGAATATTGGGGCGGTCGTAGACGTACAAGAGGTAAAGAAATATGCAGACACCCTTGCTGATGTTCTTGTAGTGGAGGATAATCTTTACTCCTGTTCACAGGATACCCAGGCTTTGATTCGGGAGACCGTCATCAAGCATAAACTCAATCGCATTGTGGTGGCAGCCTGTACTCCCAGAACCCATGAGTCGCTTTTCCAGGACACCATTAGGGAGGCCGGCCTTAATAAATGTCTTGTTGAAATGGTCAACATCCGGGATCAATGCTCATGGGTCCACATGCACCAAAAGGGGGCTGCTACTGAAAAGGCAAAAGAACTGATTCGGATGGGTATTGCCAAGGCAAGGCTGATCCAGCCGCTTTCCGAAGCCGTCATAGGGGTCATTCCCAAGGGACTGATCGTTGGTGGCGGGCTCTCGGGGATGACTGCGGCCCTGAGCTTGGTCCGACAGGGCTTTGAGTGCTATCTGATCGAAAGGTCCTCTGATCTTGGCGGGAATCTGCGGCACACCTATTTCACCTTGGATGGATCCGATCCCCAAAAACACCTTGATCGACTCAGGCGGGAAGTGAGGGACCACGACAATATTCATGTTTTTACAGGAGCAACAATACGAGAGAGTGATGGTTTTGTTGGGAATTTCAGGACTGTCCTGTCTTTCGGTAATGGGGAAAACGGAAGAACAATAGAAGTAGAACATGGCACGATTATTATTTCAACAGGCGCCACACCTTATCAACCGGATGAATACCTGTATGGCAAGCACGAAAATGTCCTGCTTCAGCAGGCCCTTGAGGAAAGACTGGCCCATCGGAAACTCGGCCCCAAAGACCTGAACCACGTGGTCATGATCCAGTGCGTGGGCTCTAGAGACAAGACCCATCCCTATTGCAGTGCCGTGTGCTGCGGCCAGGCCATCAAGAATGCCCTAAAGATCAAAGAGATCAATCCTGATGCCAATGTAACCATTCTGTATCGGGATGTCATGACTTACGGGTTCAGTGAGGATTACTACGCCCTGGCGAGGGACCGCGGCATTGTTTTTATGCGATATGGCCCTGATCACAAACCCCGAGTAGAGGACATTGACGGAGTAATCAGGGTCACCGTGCAAAACCAACTCATGAAGAAGAACATCATCATTGACGCTGACCTCCTGGTTTTAAGCACGGCCATGGTGCCCCGTGAAAACAGGAAACTGGTTGAACAGTTAAAGGTACCCCTTTCGGCCGACGAGTTCTTTTTGGAATCCCAC
>MAXP01000024.1:0-2202 GCA_001751085.1 Desulfobacterales bacterium C00003060
GTTGGCCGGTTGAGTCCGTTTGTCATTTATCCTTAACCAGTAACCAGTAACCAGTAACCAGTAACCAGTAACCAGTAACCAGTAACCAGTAACCAGTAACCGTAAAGCGACATTTATGTGTCAAATGTTCTTATTTCCCACGGTATTGTGTTGTGAACTCGCTGCCAGCACCCCTGTTTTTAGACCTATCTCCCTGAAGTTGCTACATCTTATTGTCTTCTCAGAACTTATGGCATGCCTGTTGCTTATGTTCTCAGTGAGAGAAGTTGTTTTTTTGCCGAGCCCTAAGTCTTATCCATGACGCAATTAAAATCGCCAATCAGCGACCTACAGGAAAAGAAGCAACAACTGATCGCCCGCTTTCTTAAGGGGGATGAGCCTTCTTTTCTGGGACGGCATGCCGAAATCCTGGACGATTACTTCTGTGAAAGCTTTGCGAGGAGCTCGGTCGGACTTCGGATGCGCGTGGACAAGAATCCCTACGCGATCGTCGCATTGGGTGGCTATGGCAGAAAAGAGCAGTGCATCCATTCCGATGTGGATGTTCTTCTCCTTTTCAAGAAAAAGATTCCAGACGAGGCCAAGGGCCTTGTGAAAGAAATCCTCTACCCCCTGTGGGACATAGGCCTTGAGGTAGGCTATGCGACCCGATCCCTCAAGGAATGTTCCACGCTGGCCTCCCGAGACTTCGAGGTTTTGACTTCTCTCATCGATGCCAGGTTCATTTGTGGCATTTCTCTCCTATACTCAGATCTCATGGAACAATTGAACGGCAAAGTCCTTTGCAGGCACACACGGGCCTACATAGACTGGCTCTCAGAAAGAAATCGTGACCGCCATATCCGGTTCGGGGATTCTACTTATCGTTTAGAACCCAACCTCAAAGAGGGTCAGGGCGGCCTGAGAGATTATCATGCCATACTCTGGCTCGCACGGGCGATATACAATATTAGCGAACCAAGGGACCTGGAGTTTCTGGGGCATCTGTCCCATGATGAGTTTGAGACCCTGTGCGAGGCCCTGTCGTTTGTGACCACGGTGAGAAACCGGCTGCACCATCTGAGCGGGCGTCAATGCGACCAGTTGTATTTTGAATATCAGGTAAAGCTTGCGCAAGACCTGGGATTCAAGGAGAAAAGCGGGCAACATCCTGTTGAGGCGTTCCTGGGGGCATTGCACGGGCAGATGGCTTTCCTGAAGCGACAGCACCTGATGTTCCTCAACAGAGTGGTGGACGCAAAAAGAGAACCCGGAAAAAAGAAGGCAACGCGCCGGGTGGTGACCACAGGTATCGAGGTGGTCGACGACACCCTGCAATTTGAATCCCCGGAAGCCATCATCGAAAAGCCGGCTCTTTTAATAACGATATTCGAGCAAAGTGTGACTCTTGGGTTTCCCTTAAGCACGGAAGCAAGCCGTCTGGTCAGAGAGTTTTTGTACTTGGTCGATGAGAAATTTCGAGGGTCTCGCAGGGTGATCAAAGCTTTTCAGCGAATCCTGGCCGCGCCTCCGGGTACCTTCAATGTGCTAAATGAGATGTTGAACACCGGCATGATGGTTGCTCTCATCCCTGAGATGAAAGGGATTGTCAACCGGATTCAATACGATGAGTACCATCTCTATCCGGTAGACAAACATTCCTTGCGAACGGTGCAGACCCTGAAGGCCTTGCGCGATGCCGGGCCGGAGAGCCCGGACGCTTCCTACGCTGAGATATTCAGGGATCTGCGCCAGCCTGTGCTTTTGCTGTGGGCAGGCCTTTTCCATGACGTTGGCAAAGGCGTGCATGGACATGATGACCATGCAAGTCGGGGAGCGCAAATCGTGGGGCATGTATTCAAGAAGATGGGCTTCCTTGACCAGGACATTGAAACCATTTCTCGTCTGGTTCTTAACCACCTTTTCCTGATACATACCGCCACCCGCAGAGACATCGACGACGAGAAGATTGTGGTGCAATGTGCCAGAACCCTTCGTGATGTGGAGCACCTAAGGATGCTCTATTTGCTTACGGTTGCCGACTCAAGGGCTACTGGGCCAAAGGCATGGAACGATTGGAGGGCTGCCCTGCTCAAGGAACTTTTTTTCAAGGTCCGTCACATCCTGAACAAGGGGGAACTGGCCACGCCGACTGCCGCAGAGCTCGTACAGAAAAAGAAGAAAGAAGTTTTTCGCAGTGCGGTATCCATGCCCGGAAAAGCC
>MAXP01000024.1:2221-3088 GCA_001751085.1 Desulfobacterales bacterium C00003060
GGCCAATCCAGAAACGAACTACAGGACTGCAACCATCTGTGCCAGAGACTTTCCCGGGCTGTTTTCAAAAATTGCAGGCGTGTTCACCCTGGACAATTTGGATATCTTGAGCGCCCGGATCTATACGTGGCGAAATCATATTGCCCTTGACGTCTTCCAGGTAAAGGCCCCACCTGACAAGCTCTTTGAGGACGAAATATGGGCGCGTGTTAAAAAGGATTTAAGTGCTGCCCTCAAAGGTGAGTTGGACCTTTCCGCTGCTCTGGATCAAAAGGTGCGGGCATATCAATCCGCACAAAGACAGACACCTATGAGGCCGGACAAGATCATCGTTGACAATGAAAGCTCTGATTTTTTCACGATCATCGAAATCTATACCCACGATTTTCCCGGGCTTCTTTACAAGATCACGGACACCCTTTTCGGGTGCAAGCTTGATATCCGGGTTGCCAAAATCGGCGTCAAAACCGATCAGGTAGTCGATGTTTTCTATGTCCGGGATTTTGACGGTCAGAAGGCGGACAGCCCAGAGCAGGTCGCAGCCATCAAGGAGGCCATAACCGAGACATTGACCAACGGCCCCAATATGATTTCCCACCACCACAACCACACCATTCCCATCTCCTGAAACAGAGGCTCAGCAAAAGTGCTGTATGGATATACCTCGGAAGGTCATAAAGGGTGATTTTCTCGGTGAGTCATGAGCATCAAGAGCAAGGCGCGAAGACGCGGAATAGCAGGCTATTGCAAGCCTGAGCAACGCAGCTATTGATGTTCATGGCCAGCGAAAAAGTGTCATTTGTGACCTTTCGAGGTATAATACACCCCACCAGCAAAAACACAACAGAAAACAGCAATCGGGGGATT
>MAXP01000025.1:0-4053 GCA_001751085.1 Desulfobacterales bacterium C00003060
GTGCTGTAGTGATATACGGCTTGTTCAGGGCAATGATCCGGGCCAGCGTGCCCGACTGTGTCTCATCAGTAGATGGCAGGACGATAAAGTCGCAAATGGCCATCATCTTGTAATAGAGCTCTCCCCTTGGCACGAATTCATGGTAGTGTGCGATACCCTTATGTCCCAGTCTCCAGACTTCCTTCGTCCACTTTTCATAGTCGTCCCTGTGATCAGGATCGCGCATTGTCCCTGCCGCCAGCAGGTCCCACTCCTGGCCGGAGCGACGTTTGATCTCTTCGTGAACCTCGTCCCACATAGAGAGCAGAATGTCCCAGCGCTTGTTGGACTGGATCCAGCCGATCATACCTACCACATGATCGGACAGCCCAGTCTCC
This sequence comes from Desulfobacterales bacterium C00003060, assembly GCA_001751085.1. Classification (GTDB taxonomy): domain Bacteria; phylum Desulfobacterota; class Desulfobacteria; order Desulfobacterales. The sequence continues at coordinate 378 of MAXP01000025.1, forward strand.
TCAAGGCCCAATTCTTTTCTTAGCTCGGGGATTTCATCCATCCCCCAACGCCTGTCCGGTCTGGCACCGTGTGGCACTACCATAATGTTCCGAGGGGCCTTCCACCCGTTTCCGGCAAAGGTCCACTCAAGACGCCATTTCTGGTAGTGGCACTTGAACAGGACAACATCGCTTCTTTGGCAGAGGTCATAGATGAAGTTGGCCTCAGCATCTCGGAGTCGTCCATGAACCGTGTGAGGTTCGACGACGATTGGGTAGTCACTGATCGCCTCAAGAAGCGTGAGAAAGCCTTCGCTATTGTCGCCGATGCCGCGCTTGTCCCGGTACTCGTACAGGCTGTACTCGTGCTCGAGATGAATAGCATACGCATCCAGGTCCCTGATTTTCTCGGCCACTGCCTTCCACCAATCCGGGCGGTTTATATCAATAATGGGAAACACGCCTTTGCCCCGGCCATCCGTGTGGCTGATGACCAATACCTCCCTTTGCGGGTTTGCCTTCTGAATAAATTCACGGGCCTCTTCCGCGAAGGTGGCAATCCCGCAAAGCCGCGGCGGGTACGAACTCACCATCACGATAGGATTGTTATGCATGTAAGAGCTCCTGAGTCGGGTCTCTTCAACAAGATAGTTTACTTTGTGGTCACGTCGAGCGGGCCACCCACGGAGTGCAGGCACAAAAGGGAAAGCAGCCAGGCCAGGGTTGATTCCGCGCCCTGATTCAGGTTTGCGCCATCTGCTGTCAGGCCGTCCCGACATCCTCCGGTCCTGTAGTCATAAAGAGGGATATTAAGGTCGTTCCGGCCCAAGAACCAATCGAAGCAGCGCCGGGCCTTATCGAGCCATTCTTTGTCTCCTGTAATCTTATAGGCCTCTACGCAGGCTTCAATCATGTCTTGCGCTTCGATCGGTTGCTGATCGAATCTGGCCCGCTCGCCGTTTCGCTCAAGCCACCCGTGGTTGCCAATCGGCACAAAATGGCCTTTGGGATCAGTCTGAATCCTGACAAGCCACTCCAGACAGCGCAGGCCGGCCTCTGTCATCTCGTCCTGGTAGAGCCATCGCCCTGACATAAGGAGGGCATGGGGAATCTTGCCGTTGGCATAGGTAACTCTATCTTCTATCCATGGCCAATCATCAGTGGCATTGGCCTGGTAAAGCTCAAAAAGCTGCTTGGCCAGGGTGGCCCGAAGCCGTCTTACCTCGGTGTCACCGCCAAAGCGCCTCAGATAGGCATGAATACCTACCAGGGCGAAGGCCCACGCCCTGGGAAACTTAAAGGCCGTCATCACCGGCAGGGCTTGCTTGAAGATGCTCGATGCTGCGCCAGCAAGGCTCTCTGACTTGGACAGGGCCACCGCCATGCCCAGGCCCCAGATTGCTCGACCGTGGCTGTCCTCAGAACCTTCTTTTTCGAGCCACCGGCGATCGTAACCCATAAAATTACGAAATCTGCCATTGGCCTGGTTGAACGCGTGGTTCAAGAAACCGATGTATCGACAGGCCTGGCCAATCAAGATGTTGGTTTCAGCAAGCAGATTTTGGGCCATGAGCACGGCGATCAAGGCCCGCGCGTTGTCGTCCGTACAATAGCCGTAAGAGCGGTCAGGCACCATAAACTTCGAATGCTGCAATATCCCGGTGTCGTCAGTCAACAGATCCAGATGGTCAAGCTTTGGCGGAGGCAGTTCGGGCAGGATGGCCTTGAGGATTTTGGCACGAAATGGGGCCCTGGGGCGCAGCTCTCGTTCAGCCTTGGTCTGAATGATGACCTCCAGATAGCGTCGAGCCACCTCTCTCCAGACCATGTCTCGACAAAAGGTGTAGGCTCGCTTGCGCATTGCGTGACGTTCTACTTCATTGGCCAAAAGGTGAATTACCTGGGCAGCCAGGGCGTTGGCGTCCCGGAAGGGAACGATGCGTCCTCTCTTGTCAGCAAGCATCTCCTGCGCATACCAGTAAGGGGTAGAAATGGCGGCCTTGCCTGCGCCAAGGGCGTAGGCAAGGGTGCCGGAAACGATCTGTTCCGCGTTCAAGTAAGGTGTCACGTATATGTCGGCCGCCCCCAGGAACTCGCATAGCTCCTTGATGCCTACAAACCTGTTGTGAAAGATAATGTGATTTTCCACACCACGCTCTCTTGCCCGACGCTGGAGGTAGAGGCGGTAAGACTCGCCCTGGTCCCTTTTTAGATGAGGATGCGTTGCCCCGAGGATGATGTAAGCGGTCTCGGGATGTGTCTTCACAATCTCTGCCAAGGCGTCGATCATGTACTCTATGCCTTTGTCCTCAGAAAGCAAACCAAACGTCAAGATGACCTTCTGTCCCTCCACTCCGAACAGGTCCTTGTAGTAATTGGGGTCAACAAAGGCCACATCCGGAATGCCGTGATGAATCAAAACGATCTTTTCCTTTGACACACCATAGACCTCCTTGAGCATCTCCTCGGCCTTGTGACTCATGACAACCAGCCGGTCAGAGATGCGCCCAAGCTCTTCGAGAATGGCCTTTTGTCCAGCATCCGGTTCCCTGATGACGGTGTGCAAAGTGGTCACAACAGGCATGCGCAGATTATGAAGCAGTTCTAAAATATAGCTACCGTGCCTGCCTCCAAAGATCCCGAACTCGTGCTGGAGGCAGACCGCATCGACCTGGTTCATGTTCAAAAAGTCTGCCGCCAATCGGTAATCAGCCAGGTTTTTGTAGTTCAACTCGAAGCGCACCTGGTGTGGATATCGATAACCTTCCGGGACATCATTCATGGCCATCGCCCAGCAATCCACATCCGGGGCCTCAGATGAAAGAGCTAGTAGCAGGTCAGTGGTGAAAGTGGCTATCCCGCATTGTCGCGGCAGATGATTGCCAATGACCGCAATAGTCCTTAGGGCGGCACGGCATGGACTAATTTCACTCATAACTACCTACTTATCATATTATTTCAATATGTTGTAGAAATTCCGAGATATTCTTATCATAAGTTCCGAAAGGCCTTAAAACACCCTTTTGCAGAGCATGAACCTATGTGTTACCCACACACGGCTTAATATAGCGCAACCATATGCGAACGAGAATACAAAGGTCCGGATGTGCCCTTGGCAAGCCATAAAACGTGTTTATTTTTTTGATGCGAATTTGCTTTTGGGGTTGACAATTATGACAATAAGCAGATTGTGTGTCAAGACAAAATTGGAGACTTCATGTTGTGCATGCCTGCAAATTGCAGGATTCCAAGGACGATGCGGCAGGCCTCCCGGCATTTCACAGGGCAAGAAAAATGGTCATAAATGGTGGTGGGCAATCCGGTTTGAAGCCGCCATTACTTCATCTACGTCGAGTGTCGTCAAGAGCCGGTCTTCCATCAAGATCCTGCCGTTCACAATGGTTGTGACCACATCACTGCCAGTAACCGCATAAACGAGGTGGGAGCAAATATCATAAAGCGGTATAAGGTGGGGGCGCTTGATGTCGATAATGATGATATCGGCCTTCTTGCCCGCCTCAAGTGAACCGGTGATGTCGCCCAGTCCCAACACCCTGGCCCCATCTATGGTTGCCATCCTCACCACGGTCCGTGCGTCCATGACTGTAGGATCGAGGGTATGCACCTTGTGGAGTTTTGCCACGGTGTCCATCTCCTGGAACATGTCCAGGTTGTTGTTGCTTGCACAACCGTCTGT
>MAXP01000025.1:4086-7011 GCA_001751085.1 Desulfobacterales bacterium C00003060
TTGCTCTCCGGGTTATGAGCTATGCTTACGTCAAAGTCTTTCAATAGCATCATATCCTCTGCGGTCAGGACTACACAGTGATCCGCAATCAGGTTGGGGTTCAAAAATCCTATGTTTGCCAAATGGGCCACGGGGGTCCGGCCGTACCTTTCCCTGATTTGCGCCACTTCTCGCTCGGTCTCCGCCAGATGGATGACCATGGGCACACAGTTTCGATCGGCAATGGCCCGGGCCTTTTGCAGAAGATCAGGGGAGCACAGATATACAGAATGGGGTTCCACCGCGATGGAGATTATGGGATCATCCCGCCATTTTTCGATGAGGGCTTCTGTATACTTCAAGCCTTCTTCCACAGGACCATAATTCGGGGATGGAAAATCATAGATCACTTCGCCCACGACAGCACGCATTCCAGCCTCTTTGGCAGCCTGGGCTGTAGCCTCTTCAAAGAGATACATATCGCAAAATGTGGTCGTCCCGGAAAGGATCATCTCAGAACAGGCAAGGCGAGCCCCTTGACGGACGGTATCAAAGGTCAGCTTCGCCTCGGCAGGAAAAATATAATCATTAAGCCATGTCATGAGGGAGAGATCGTCGGCCAGGCCCCGAAAAAGGGACATTGCTGCATGTGTGTGGGTATTCACAAGACCCGGCATGATGATCCCGCCTCGGGCATCAATCGTTTTTGCGGCCTGGTACGAGGCGGTCAAAGCATCTTCTGTTCCAACTTCGACTATGCGATCTCCAGCCACAGCCACAGCCCCATCTTCAATCACGGTGTCCTGTGAGTCCATTGTCAGGACCGATCCGTTTCTGATCAACATAAGGCTTTCATAAGACTTCTCTGAATATGATGTTTGCATTAAAGTTTTTTGGACCTGTACGGTTAGCCCTTGGCTATTACCTGTCAGCCTCTGGACGAAGGTGTTCAACAAAAAATGTTTGGTCTTGCTCCTGGATTCTCACGCGCCCTCCTGTGGCCCAAGCAGGGAAACCAGTTTTTCACCAGCCGGCTTGCTCAATGTCCCTTTTGCCTTGGCGAGATCAACTGTGTAAAGGCCCAGACACCTGTAAAGCGGGATGAGATGGGGGGCATCCTTTTCCATGGCCCCAAGATGAGCTTGCACGGTTACAGTATCTCCCCTGGCAATGGGCCCTGTCAGGGCGCCTGTTACCCCTTTTGCCCCGATATTGCTCAGGGTACCCCTGATCAAAGGAAGGAGAGCACTAAAAGAGGTATCTGTATGCAACCCTGCTGCTTCATTCAGTTCAAGGGCAAGATGTATCAGGGTTACCAGGTAGTTGGAAGCTGCTACGGCTGCCGCGTGGTACAGGGCCTTTTTCTCTGCTGTAATCTCCAAAAGAATACCACCCAGGTCTTCTACGATTTGACGGACAATCGGAAGGGCATTCCTATCACCTTCAATCGCGCAAAAAGAGCCAGGCACCAGACTCATGGCCTGATCCACTGAAGCAAAGCTCTGAAGCGGATGAAGGGTTGCCACCACGGCCCCGTACTCCTTTGCCGAAGACAGGATGTCTGACGAAAGGGCTCCGCTACAATGGATCACCACAGTGTTTTTTTCAAAGCCCCCGTGTTTAGAAATATTCATGCATATAGATTCAATCAGATCATCAGGCGTGGTGACAAACACAACGTTTACACCTCGCGTAATCTCCCACGGATGATTGGAAACCCCCACGGTCCCCGTCACCTTGGCGGCCCTGCAGGCTGTCTCGGGGTTGCTGGTAGCAACTCCTGATATACGATAGCCTGCATTCCTGAGAAGCACACCTATGGCGGTGCCCACGGTTCCACATCCGACTATGGCAACTGTAGGCCTTTTCTTCCCGACAAGAAGGGCTTCCATATCCCGCTATGGCTCCAGTACCAGATGCTTTCTTGATTCACCCTTTTGGTATTCCTCCTCAACCCTTGCCCAGTTTTTCTTCAGGACATCTATAGCATCAGTGATCTTGTCGGTCCTTACAACGACGCAGAGAAGCTTTTTCAATAGTCTTGGCAAGTTCGGCCCAAACATCTTATTGACCAATACGTGGGCCCTTTTTAGCGCCTCCATTGTCGCCTGTGCTTTTTTCGGGTCACCATGCTTTATCGTCTCATCGCCCTTGTACTTTGAATTATCGCTTCGTTCCAGGAATTCCGTCCCTTTGTCGGAAAACTCGTAGATATCAAAGTATCTTGCCTGACCGGCGTGTTCATTGATCATGTTCGTCCCATCATCGGTACAAAAAGCAACCAGTAGTACCATGATTGTATCCTTTCTTGTTTCAGCAAGGGCTTTGCCCCTGGAACCCAAGATGCGTTAGCGCCCCCGGATTTACATTGAGTTCCCAACAACAGTGATCTCCACCCGCCTTCGACGAGGTCGATTGTCGTGGTTGATGACCACGACCTGCTGCCACGTTCCAAGGGCCAACGTGCCACGACGTACGGGTATTGCAATAGAAGGCCCCAATAAGGCAGCCTGCACATGGCTGTGGCCATTACCATCATGCCATGCCTTTTCATGCTCATACTCCATCTCGGGAGGCGCAAGTCTATTGATAGCCCTTTTTAGATCTTCAACAACACCCGGTTCATATTCAATCGTCGTAACAGACCCTGTGGACCCTATGATTGCAACATGTAAACTGCCGTTTTCAACATTAGCTTTCCGCGATGCTGAGGCTAATTGATCGGTAATGTCCACAATATCGGGGCCGACTTCCATGGATACTTCCAGGTTGTCGTAATATACGACCGGAAAGCTCATCTCTCATTCACCTCCTTGACAGAACCGATTCCTTTCTCGTGCCTGTTCATGGATACTTCGTAACCGTTCTCGGGTTCAAAGGTTCAGTCATAGATGTTGGGTTTCGCTTGTTTTGCAAAAATAACATAACTATGCGCTTTTAAAGATA
>MAXP01000025.1:7018-7423 GCA_001751085.1 Desulfobacterales bacterium C00003060
GATGAATTACCCAAATGTGTTAACTGAAAAATGAAGGATGCCCTTTCGGGGATCCAATTTCAATCTTTTCCCTAACCCTGAACGTTGAACCCTGAACCTGTAAACGGTTATTACCTATAAAAAGACTCAGCTTTCTGGATAGTGGCACAATGGTGACCCTGTCAAGAGAAATTGGAGAACCTTTATAAAAAACCGATTCCGCACCGGATATCAACAGCAATTTCTGGCAGTGATGGCGCTTGTCCAGAGAGCGCTCTCGCCAATATGTTGCAATAACGGCATGCTTTCTGTTACAAAGAAGCATGGTAACCGTTCTCGGGTTCAAAGGTTCAGCGTTACCTTGCAAACTCCCAGATCCCACGAATCACCTGCCCGCTCGCCAGGCATGCGAGGCAGGCGGGACGG
>MAXP01000026.1 GCA_001751085.1 Desulfobacterales bacterium C00003060
CTGAAAATTGTCGGGGGTATGGCCGGTGACGATTTCAAGATGGAGAAGACCTTTGTGTTTTCTAATGATAGAGTGTGTGCCGATGCACTCGGAATTTGTCTTCTTGCCTCAAAAATGCCTTTGTTTACTGGGGTAAGACATGGGCACACTCCTCTAAGTGGGGCATTAAAAGCAACCAGGGCTGAAGGTAATGTCCTTTATGAAATAGATAACAGGCCTGCGTGGGAGATATGGCAGGAACAGACAGCAGAATCTGCCCGCAAGAAGGGCATAGATGTAGAAGAACTCAAAAAACCATCGGAAATTGCACGGTTTTTTGCTAATTTCATACTCGGTTTAGCCACTGAAAAGGAAGGTAAGTACAGAATAAGATGGCCTGCAAGTGTGAACGAAGATGGGTCTCTCAATTTTACCTGTGGTATCGCGGAGGGAGCAGTTTTTCGCATTATGGGGTGCACCAATCTGGAAAGACAGATAAATGCCGCAAAGGAAGCTGTTGGGATAGCTAAGCAATCTGCGGAAAACGCCGGCTATTCCGAATTTGCCGGTGTTCTCGTCTTTGACTGTGCGGTCAGGCAATTAATGCTTGGCGATAGATTCTCCGAGAGCGTAGACGGCATTAGGAATGTCTTACCCGGTGTTCCTGTCATAGGCTGGGAGACGTACGGAGAAATTCGACTGGAGCCCGGGCAGTTCAGCGGCTTTCATAATACTACCACCGTGGTCTTGGTCATACCTACTGTAAAGGGAGAATAACGATGGCAACAACATTAGCGACCGGTATAAGCAAAGGAGAAGATAGCGAAACAGTAGCAAAAGAGGCTGTATCCCATGCAAAGGAGAAATTGGGAGGAGGTCGAGTTGACCTTGCTATGGTGTACTGCTCGAGCAGGTACGACTATCAAAAAGTAGTAAATGTAGTAAGGACATCCACTGACAAAGCGCCTCTTATCGGGTGTTCCACGGCAGGGGAGTTTACCGAGGTGAGAGTTGAAGGGGGCAGCATAGCGGTAGGCTTAATATCTTCGGATGAGATGAAATTCTTTACTGCCATGGCGGAAGGAGTAAAGGAAGACCCAGAGATTGCAGTTCGCTCGCTTGCGAATAGATTGCCGGGTGAAGTAGAAGGGTATCCAAACCTTTTAGCCATGTTTCTTATAGATGGCTTAGCCGGTGTGGGCGAGGAGGTGACGGTATTAGCATCGCAGATTTTTGAACAGATATTTGTGGGGGCTGTGAGGTTTGTTGGCGGTGCTGCCGGTGATGATATGCAACATAAAGAGACTTTTGTTTTCACAGGGGATAAAGTAGCCACCAATGCAGCCTGTATCTGCCTTATTGCTTCAAAGAAGCCTTTGTTTGCTGCGGTAAAACATGGGCATGCTCCGTTAAGTGGACCACATAAAATAACCAGGGCGGAAGGTAACATATTATATGAAGTTGATGGCAAACCAGCCTGGGGAGTATGGAAAGAAGTGACAGCGGAAGCTGCCTGGAAGAGAGGCATAGATGTGAAAAAACTTGCAACACCTTTGGAGATCGGGCCATTCCTTATGAATTATGAACTTGGTTTAGCGACCGGAAAAGAAGGCGAATATAAGATAAGAATGCCTTTAGGAATTAACGAGGACGGTTCGTTAAATCTTAGCTGTGGCATTGCAGAGGGATCTACTTTTTGTGTTATGGACGGCAGCAATGTGGAAGACCAGATTAATGCCGTTGAGGATGTTGCGTGGATCGCCAAGAAATCGGCAGAGAACGCCGGATATTCGGAATTCGCAGGGGGCATCGTTTTTGAGTGCGCGGTCAGGCGATTAATGCTTGGCGATAGATTTTCCGAGAATGTGGACCGTTTGAAGAAGGTCTTACCTGGTGTTCCCATCTTAGGTTGGGAGACATACGGAGAAATTCTACTGGAGCCCGGGGAGTTCAGCGGATATCATAATACTACTTCGATAATTTTGCTCCTGCCTAAAGGCGATTAGAAGGGATAACGAAGAAGGTCACGATGAAAATAAGGAAAAGTGATTTAATAAGTAAGTATGCGCAGAGTATAGGTTTAGAAGCAGCT
>MAXP01000027.1 GCA_001751085.1 Desulfobacterales bacterium C00003060
CGGCTGATGTCTGATCCGGGATACCCGATGCAGGATATGTTTATACCTCGAAAGGCAGCAAATGACACTTTTTCGCCGGCCATGAACATCAATAGCCGCGTTGCTCAGGCTTGCAATAGCCTGCTATTCCGCGCCTTCTCGCCTTGCTCTTGATGCTCATGACTCACCGAGAAAAGCGCCATTTATAACCTTCCGAGGTATAACCTCACTTCTCGAAATTTCTACAACCTATTGAAGTTATAGATGTTTATTTGCCCCATTCTAACATCGGTCGAGGAATACTGGAACAACATCCCACTATTCCAATTGCAGCGAAGTCCCCGAGTTCATGATGGTTTGTAGAAATTTTTGATTTGTGTTATTGTTCAAGAAAAAGTATTGACAAGGTATTAACGATTTGATATTTTATCTAATAATATGTTTAATTTTAATCAGTGGTGGAATATTCTGTGATGAGACGTCAGGCCATTATGAGCGGTGTAGGCATTGCGGTAGTAGTAAGGATTATCATATCCCCCCTACCGGCTGGACGCTTGGTAATGGCTTAGGGTTTGAACATACTCTCACTCGAAGATCCGTTATCAGGCGTCCTGATAGCGGTTTTTTTTGCTCGTATTTGGCAATAGCCCTTTTTCGGAGATGAAGCGCCATGGAATCGATCTTGATCTACGACACAACACTCAGAGACGGTTCGCAGGGAGAAAAGATCAATTTTTCTGCCGAGGATAAGGTCCGAATTGCTCAAAAACTGGACTCGGTTGGTGTTCACTACATCGAGGGCGGATGGCCCGGTTCCAACCCGAAGGATATACATTTTTTTGAACTGGCCAAAAACGTTTCCTTCAACCATGCCCGCCTAACGGCCTTTGGAAGTACAAGGAGGGCCAATACCACTTGCGATGAGGACGAAAACCTAAAGGCGCTCATTCAGTCCGAAACCCCTGCTGTGGCCATTTTCGGGAAGACCTGGGACCTTCACGTAAAGGAAATCATGGGCAGTACCTTGGAGGAAAACCTTGCCATGATTTACGAAACCGTGGCCTACTTGCGCTCCCACGGCAGGGAGGTCATCTATGATGCCGAGCATTTCTTTGATGGCTACAAGGATGATCCCCAGTATGCCGTAGAGACTATAGAGGCGGCAGTCTCGGGGGGCGCTGATTTCATAGTGCCTTGCGACACAAAGGGGGGAACACTTCCATTTGAAATACAGGAAATCATGGATAAAGTATTCTCGAATATTCCGGCAAGGATTGGAATTCACGCCCACAACGACTGCGGCCTTGCTGTTGCTAACACCCTGGAGGCTGTACACGCCGGTGCTGTTATGGTTCAAGGAACTGTCAATGGGTATGGAGAACGATGCGGCAACGCCGATCTGACATCAGTCATTCCTAACCTGCAGCTTAAGATGGGACTGCCATGCATGACGGATCAAAATCTTAACCATTTAACAGAGCTATCACGCTATGTGAGTGAAGTAGCCAATATGACCCCGTTTAACGGGCGCCCCTTTGTGGGGGCAAGCGCCTTTGCCCATAAGGGAGGGATCCATGTGAACGCCGTCATGAAGAACCCAAAGGCCTATGAACACTTGGAACCTCAGGCCGTCGGAAATGAGCGTCGTGTTCTTATCTCGGATCTTTGTGGCAAGAGCAGCGTGGATTACAAGGCAGAGGAGTTGGGGATAGAGCTTGGAGGGGGTGGGTCTGACAGCAAGAAAATCGCCAAAGAGATAAAACGATTGGAACATGAGGGGTATCAATTTGAAGCGGCTGAAGGGTCTCTTGAACTGCTGCTAAAAAGGCTCACTGGCCAGTTTAGACCCCTGTTCGAATTGGAATCGTTTCGGGTGGCTGTTGAGAAAGAGAAGGATTCCCCGTGCAGGGCATATGCTACCGTCAAGATTTCTGTGGGGGATCAAGAAGAGATAACGGCAGCAGAGGGAAGTGGACCGGTGAATGCCTTGGACAATGCACTGAGAAAGGCCCTGAACAAGTTCTTCCGCGTTGACTTAGAAACAATGAACCTTGTCGATTTTAAGGTTCGAGTTATAGAGGGACGAGACGGAACATCAGCCAAGGTCAAGGTCTTTATCGACTCTCGTGATCAGAAGAGTGTGTGGAGTACGATCGGCGTTTCCACAGATATCATAGAGGCAAGCTGGCAGTCATTGGAAGACAGCTTTCATTACAAACTTTCGCATACGTAAATCGATATTCATGAATCGTAAGCCGGATGCTATAATTCGGGCAACTCAGTCTATACCTCGGAAGGTTATAAATGGCGCTTTTCTCGGTGAGTCATGAGCATCAAGAGCAAGGCGAGAAGGCGCGGAATAGCAGGCTATTGCAAGCCTGAGCAACGCGGCTATTGATGTTCATGGCCGGCGAAAAAGTGTCATTTGCTGCCTTTCGAGGTATAAACATATCCTGCATCGGGTATCCCGGATCAGACATCAGCCG
>MAXP01000028.1 GCA_001751085.1 Desulfobacterales bacterium C00003060
ATAAGAATAACCCCCGTGTGCAGTTGGCAGTGAGGAAAATTGGGAAATCAAGCTGCGGTTCACGCGGCTAAGAAGGAATGGTTCTTTGGTAGTTTGCGGGGTAGTTCATTTTACTGTCACAAATAGAAGTCAACTACGCGAATTACCAGAGAGCGAAAAAACTCGACCTGTGCGGTTAGCCCCTTGATCTTCTGAAGCCCATTGTAAGTTGAAGGATGTCAAGCCTTAAAGCAACAACTTTCCTGCTTCTGCAGTGAGATTTCAGCTTCGTTGTCACAGAAGGATTTGACCTCTTAAACGGGTTAACTGGCCAACGGGTTAACCCAATATTTGCTGTTGAACAGCTTCATCCGGAGGCTGACGGGAAATATGTGAGGCCTAACCGTACAGATCAACAAACTTGGAGGTCCTATGTGATGTCACCATTTTTTTTTACAAAGCTTCTACGAACCACATTTTTCTCCTTATCGAGTGTCGGGTTTCTATCACTTGTCATTCTTGCCTCATTCATCCTTCTATCCCCCCAAGATGTTTATTCAGCGAGTGTTCGGTTGGCCTGGGAAGAGAACGGCCAAAAAGACGTTGGCTATAGGATTTTCTACCGCCAGGGAGGCCAGGAATACAACTATGAGGTGCCGGACTGGGAAGGGACTGAGACAAGATGTACTATTTACGGTCTGGATGACAATACGACATATTATTTTGTAGCAAGGGCTTTTGATTCTTACTCGGAGAGTGGTGATTCCGATGAAGTGTGCTATCGCAAAGATAATGGTGATACCTCGACCGTCTCCTACATCGCCTGGGAACCGTCATCGGGAACAATAGATGGCCTGACCTTTGAAGTTAACAAAACCGGTGATAAGATAAACCACAATTTCCAAACCATCGTTTATGATGGAACCTTCATGAACGCCCCGGTGTTTCTTGCCGACATGCAGACGACCGATGGTGGAGATACGGCCAACGTGCGCTGGCAAGACAAAGACTCGTACGGGGTAGACGTGAAGATCGCTGAAGAACAATCCGGTGACAGGGAGACAAACCATACCACCGAGGTGGTCGGGTATATGCTATTCTCTTGTACCGACCTTCCTCCTCTGGAAATCGGCATAGAAGTTGGCGAGGTAAGTGTGGGCCACGATTGGAAGTGGGTAGAGTTAAGCGAGGATTTTGACGATCCTATTGTGGTAGCCAGGTCGTTGAGCTCAAATAAAGGCGAGCCTGCTGTTGTAAGGATTGGTCATGTAGATGCGACCGGCTTCGAGATCCGTGTCCAAGAATGGGATTATTTGGATGGAATCCATACCGGCGAGACCGTAGGCTACATCGTGATGGAACGTGGCTCTTACACCTTGCCGGACGGAACCATGGTAGAAGCAGGACGGTTTGAGACAGACATGACAGCTTCCTTTAGAAGCGTTAACTTTAGCCAAGCATTTCAGGTGGCACCGGTGGTGATAACTGCTGTCTCCAGCTATAATGAACCAGATGCGGTGACCACCAGGGTGCGAAATATCAGCACCAACGGTCTTAAGCTCCGGATGCAGGAGCAGGAGCTCAATTGATGCTATAGTATTTCGGATTGCGGATTGCGGATTGCGGAGTTAAGCTGTACATCATTTTAGCGTAATTTCACAAGGTTATCAGCACCATTCATCCCGCAAATTTGCAAGTATTTTTCTCAAAAGCTATAGTATGGGCGGCCCTATGAGGTTTTTTTGTGGTGGAGCCTCCGAATGGTCGAGCCGAGGTCTCAGAGCTTGATACCATTGAGGTCAATCACAAGAACATGGCGGTCAGCGGAATGTTCTGGGCACATACGTCTTTACCGGCACCGCCGCGGTAGTAATCATCTCTGAAGGCAGTTGCGGTACCTGTGCGGATGCCGTGAGGTTTGTCTCTTCTGCGCGATAGGATTCGATTCGCACGGAAAAACAAAAAAGGGCAGAGCCATTTCTGGCCCTGCCCTTCCAAGCCTCGTGAGCCAGGTCTGAGGTACTTACAACACAAGGGGAAAGGATTATCGCATAAAACCTTTGCTTAACCTTTTCTCAACTTCCTCCCAATTCCCGCAAGAGCGATCAGCCCAGAGCCGAGGAGGAACATAGTAGAGGGTTCCGGAACAGCCGATGGGGACTTGTCGGGTGAATCTGGAGTAATGCTTCCTTGGCCACCAGTTACGCCCCCGGCTGCGCCGCCCTCTTGACCTGAGTGCAACTGGACGTCACGGTCATAGTCAGTGTACTCGTTGTCTGCGAGCAGGATCGGCATGGAATCGTCATCGAAAGGTGTCTGAAAATCCGTGCTGTCACCCTCCAGCCCAATCTTACCTCTGTTTCCATCTATCGTTGGATTGGAGGCATTATTCGAGTTGCCTGCAAGCTGCGTTAGGGTCGATCCGTCATCGGCAAGTATTCCATCAAAGTCAGTGCTGTCGGAGCTGTGTGTTGCTTCCTGATTGTCTGCATGCTGGATTGGATTGGAAGCGGTACTGTCAAGCCCTTTCACGACTTCATCTCCACCTGTACTTGTCAACAAGATATCGCCACTGTTTCCGTCGGATGCAGCCCGTATTGCGGTAACCTTAACACCGTCAGTGTCCTTAATGGCATAGGAAACCAAGATTATGGCAAAAGTTGCCACTGCCGCTAGAGACAAGGACAATAGCCTTTTCCTGTTCATTAGTCTTTTCCACATAATGCTTCCCCCCTCTTTGTGTTGTACATTATTCAATAAACCCTATACCAACGCCCACGCCAACAATTGGATATGTTCTGCAACCTTTACTTGTATATTCCTTAAGAAAAAGATTTTGGGGTTCAACATAGCCTCGTAGCGAAAAACAGCGTGTTACGGGTTCCAAGCAAGCTCAAAGCTCAAGGCTCAAAGAAAAACCATGATTCTGCTGCTTTGAGCTTTCAGCTTTGAGCCTTCCGTTAGTAACAACAAAGTTAGATCTTACTGAGCCTTTACTGTACGCCAAAAACATTATCTTGAAATCTATAGCCATTTACAGGTTCAGTCCTTTTTTAGCCTTCACTAACCCCGAACCTCTGAACAACTGAACCAGACCAGTGAACAACCCGTTTTAATTTTATCCATGTCCTGCTTTGCTGTCAACAAAAAAAAGAAGTTGAACCGCAAAAGCGAATGCATTCCCCGTCCCGGTAAATCAGTGGGACTGCGGGGAATCTTCAAACATCAACCAGGATACGTCAATTTTTCACTTAAATATATGAAATATTCATGCCAAGCCAGATAGTTCTTTTACTTCTTCGCAGAATGTCTTTGATTTACAGATAGTTAACCTGGAAGGAACAAACAAAACATATATCCGGAATATTGGTTACAGGTCATATATATCCAGAGTATCGGCTAGAAATGGCTGTTTGGTATGAAATATAATACCACTTATGCGAAATATAATACCACTTACATGAAACAAAACACCACTTTCGACCGAGGTACAGGGATAGGCAAACAGCGCGGGCTGGTTTCGGCAAAACGCAAAAGATAGAGTTATTCCAGGGTTTTCAATAGACGCGCAGCCTCCTTTGTGTAGGCTTCTTCCAGTCCCAATTCTATGGCCTTGGACAGGTATTCCCTGGCCGTTTCGTTCTTGCCCATTTTTGCGTAAACAAGCCCGGCGTGATAATTAATCATTGGGTTCTTCTCGGCCCCTTTCAAAGCACTATCTACATACTTTGTCGCCTTATCAAGGTTGCCGGACTTGAATTCCACCCAGGCCACGGTATCTAAGACTTGAGGGTTGTCCTGAGCTTGGCTCAGGGCCTTGTGGGCGCACTTCAAGGCCTTTCTCAGTCGTTTTGGATCGGAGTAATGTTCAGCATAAAGGTAAGCCAAATTGTTGTTAATGGTAACCATATCCGGATACTTAGCTGCCAACTCCTCCCACAGGGCAATGGCCTTGTCATATTCCTGCAGCTTTTCGTAAAGAAGAGCCAGGGTAAATCCAACCTTAAGAGATCCGGGATTTTGGGTGTTGATTTCTTCCAGATTGCGGCAGGCCTCTTGCAGTCGATTTGTATGCGTGTACGACGCAACCAAACCTAAGTGCGGCCGCTCCCAACGGGGCGATGCCTCTATAGCTGCTTTGAACTGTTTTTCTGCCTCCTGGTATTTCTTCTGTTGGAGGTAAATGGAACCGAGAGTGGTAAGAAGGAAGGGATTCTCGGGGTTTTCCTTGAGCAGCTTCTTGCAGAGTGCCTCAGCCTTTTTCTCCTGTTTGGTCTCCAGATAAGTTTCCAACAATGGGGTTAGGGCAATAACCATATTTCCCTTTAGATGCAAGGCCTTCTCAAAAAGAGCAATGGCTTCCAGGTGATCTCCTTCCGCTCTCTTGAGCCTGCCCAATTCCACATAACCGATGTTTCTCTCAGGTTGACTCTGAACAATCAACTTGAAGACCGTCTCGGCCTGGTCCGGCTTTTTCAGGACGGTCAGCATCCTGCCCTTTTGGATTAAGAAAAAAAGGCTTTGCGGTTGTTGTTCCAGGCCAGCATTGCACGCCTCCCAAGCGCTTTCCCATTCCCCTTCTCTCCGGTACAAGCTAATCAACTCCGAACGGAGGGCTGTATCTTGGGGCACGTTGTTCAACCCTCGCTTGAGTTGTTCGATGGCCAGACCTGTTTCCCCGGAAAGGGCCAAGGCCCTGGCCAGGAACAGGTAGCCTCTTGGTTCGGATGGATTGGTATCTACCACCTGTCTTAAGTGGATAACCGCGTCATCAAAACTGCCTTGTTGCAAAAGGACTCTCCCCTTAAGCAAATGGGCATATGGGTTGGTGGGCTCAACAGCCAGGGCCAAGTCGAATTGATCTTCGGCCTTTTCCCAACGTTTAAGCCTGGCCATGATATGACCTTTTTTGAGTAAAGCCTTAACCTTGCCTTGTTTTACGTTCCTTTGCAAAAAGTCGTTCAACACCTTTAAGGCATTGTCAGCTTTTCCCTGAACCAGATAGACTTCAACCAGATAGTCGTGCGCCTTCCAGGAATCCGGCGCATTCCGCACGGCATCTATCAACAATGCCTGAGATTGGTCCAACCTTTTTTTTCTGAACAGGTACTCCGCAAAGGCCAATTTGTACCTATTTTCTTGTGGATTTTCTTTTATCAGACGCTCAAACTCAGCCTCGGCCTTTTTCTCCTGGCCGGTATCCAGAAGGAGTTTACAGAGCAGAATAGGATAAGAGGGGTCTCCTTGCTTCTGTTCAATGAGTTTTCTGATTTCATCCTCTGCTCTTTCAAGTTGTTTCTCCTTGGCGTATATCCTGCTTAAGGCCAGGTACGATGTTGGACTATCGGGTGCGGCTTTTTGGTATTTGTACAGGTATTCCTTGACTCTTCCTGTCTCCCTCATCAAATCGTACGCACGTGCAAAGGCGAATAGGACGTCTTTGTCCCCTTTGGCCTGGTCTATTCTTTCCAGGTTTCTAATCGCCTGATCCGGTTTTTTCAGGACTAAATAGGCCTGGGCCGCAATGAGCAGGGCTCTGGCATGGGCGGGGTCTTTGTCCAGTAGCGGCTCGATCTTTTCCAGGGCCTTTTCCCCTTCCTTTGCCATCACAAGGCTCATCCCTAAATCCAATCGTGCCTCATCCAGTTCTCCATCTAATTCTACGGCCTTTGAGAAGGCGCCTTTGGCCTTCTTGACATTTCCTTGCTTGAAGTAGGCCTTCCCTAAATAGAAGTAACCTAAAGCAAAGTCCGGGTCGAGTTGGATTGCATTTTTGAATTCGAGAACCGCCTTCTTGTATTGCCCAGCCTTATACAAGCCTATGCCCTTTTGTAAAAAGGAATCCC
>MAXP01000029.1 GCA_001751085.1 Desulfobacterales bacterium C00003060
CTTTGTTTGTCCCTGAAATGGCTATATTTTTTGCGCTTTATAATAGTCATCCCCAATGATCCCATGCGGGTCAGCCATCTCCATTCGGCATCCTTCACGACAACTCAAAAGTAGTTTACACTTTGTTGATCTTGAATTTTGGCAGTGAAATTTGAAACTTGAAATTTGAAATTGGGAAAAACACAAAGATGTAGATGCGTTACCTAATTTCAAATTTCCAGTTTCGACATCGCCATTCAATTCGATAATACACGCTTTTTCGAAAAAAGTGTAAAGTGTAAACTGGTGAATGAAGGATGCCTAGAATTACGCTAAAATGATGTGCAGCTTAACTCCGAACTCCGAAATACTATACCTGGGTCTGGAATGCCGGCTTCTCTGAAGCCTCTTTTTCTTAGAAGGCAACTGTCACATTGCCCACAGGCTCTTCCATTTGGTGAGGGATCGTAGCAGCTATGGGTGATGCTATAATCAACACCGAGTTTGATGCCTTTTTGAATAATTTCTGCCTTGGTCATGTGGATGAGAGGCGTCCTGATCTTTATTTGTGTCTTGCCAGAGACGCCTGCTTTTGTAGCAAGGTTTGCCATGTGCTCAAATGCCTCAATGTATTCAGGCCGACAATCCGGGTATCCGCTGTAATCAATGGCGTTCACTCCTATGAAAATGTCTGACACCCCGAGCACCTCTGCCCAGGCCAGGGCATAGGATAAAAAGATGGTGTTACGCGCAGGGACATAAGTGATCGGGATTTCTTTCTGCATTTCTTTTCCTGTTCGAGCTTTTGGCACATCGATATCATCCGTAAGTGCGGAGCCGCCTATCTTTGCAAGGTCAATATCGATGACCATGTGTTGTCTTGCAGAAAGCGTCTTTGCCACTCTATGGGCCGCCTCTAACTCTATGGCATGGCGCTGTCCATAGCGAAAGCTGAGACTGTATATATCATATCCCTCATACCCGGCAATGGCCATGACCGTGGTGGAATCGAGGCCGCCACTGGAAAGAACAATGGCTTTTTTCTTGTTGCTCATCAATGTGTATTGTTTCAAACCCCTCTTTTGTCAGGGGACCAGATGATTTTGTGGAGTTGAAGGTGAAGTCTCACATACAAATGATCTTCCAGTATCCATTCAGCCAATGCCCTGGGTTCAAGCCTGCCGAAGGCGGGCGAGAAGTGAACCGGATTCTTTCTGAACAGCTTGGTATCCCTTAGATCAAGTGTCTGTTTGGCGTATTCATAGTCGACCCTGTCGGCAATCACAAATTTGACCTCGTCATGGCTGGTCAACCTGTTCAGATTCCATAAGTCATTATGACCGGTCTGCCTGCTGGACGGACATTTGATATCAACGATCTTTACGCAGCGGTCATCTACCTGACTGATGTCTTGGCTGCCGTTGGTTTCCATCAGGACCTCATAGCCCTCTTGAAGTAAGCGA
Organism: Desulfobacterales bacterium C00003060; assembly: GCA_001751085.1. Taxonomy (GTDB): domain Bacteria; phylum Desulfobacterota; class Desulfobacteria; order Desulfobacterales. Next base: position 1,443 of record MAXP01000029.1, read on the forward strand.
GAGATAAGGATGGGAGTCTCTTCCTGGATCAGGGGTTCGCCGCCCGTGATTTCAACGAGAGGGCATTGGTGATGTGCAACTCGCTTGACAATTCTGTCGATCTCCAGTTCCTGGCCTTCTTCGTAAGCAAACTGCGTATCACAGTAGGAACATCTGAGATTACAACCGGTCAGCCTGACAAAAACGCAAGGGCGGCCGGCATAGGAGGATTCTCCCTGAATGCTGTAGAAGACCTCATTGACTTTAAGAGCCACCTATTCCTCCCAATAGCAGGCACCAGCCCCAGGGGTCTCACATACCTTGACCTTGGAAACCTTCACCACCTCCGAGTTGAGCTTTTTACTTAATTCTACATATAGATATTTGGCAATGTTTTCGGACGAAGGATTCACGTCCTTAAAGGCCGGAAGCGCGTTGAGGTTGAAGTGGTCAAGGCGTTGCAGCACACCCTTGACAGCCTGCTTGATGTCCTTGAAATCCACACCTATGCCAATCTCATCCAGTTCATTGCATTTGACAAAAACGTCTATTGTCCAGTTGTGCCCATGTATTCGGGCACAATCACCCTGGTAACCTCTTAGATAATGGGCCGCAGAAAAATGGGTTTGTACATACACCTCAAAGACCCCGGACATGCTTCCTCCACTTCTTGCCAGGCGAACAGAAAGATCGCCTGGCCACGTTTTGGTTTTTCCCAAGACATACCACATGCGCAGTACTGACTCCATGGCAAATTCAACATCCGAGTGCTTTTCCGCTCAAGGTAAAATCATTAGCAGATTGTCGTTTTTGTCGGCCTTGCCGGGAATTGGACCGTGATCATGCGGAGGCAGCCTGGTATATGTTGCATAACCACCAATAATCTTGACAAAAAGAGGATATCCATTATAGAAAACCGTTTCGGGGTGTCTGCGGAATTCTCAATTCTTGCAACGCAAAAAATGACAAACTTCCTTACGGTCGAAGATTCCCCGCAGCACATTTTTCGATCCTCAAGATATATACCTCGAAAGGCCACAAATGACACTTTTTCGCTGGCCATGAACATCAATAGCAGCGTTGCTCAGGCTTGCAATAGCCTGCTATTCCGCGCCTTCGCGCCTTGCTCTTGATGCTCATGACTCACCGAGAAAATCGCCATTTATAACCTTCCGAGGTATAGACAAGGAGATTGCCGTGAACGAGATAGATTCTCTAACCGATGGGCAGTTGGCCGGCCAGCGTCTAATGGTGGGTTTCCACGGCAAGGTACTGGATGATAACTTGGGATTCATGATCAGGAAAATGCACGTAGGGGGGCTTATCCTGTTCAAACGCAATGTGTCTGATCCTTCCCAGGTGGCCGGGCTTTGCCTGGCAGCGCAAGCCTGTGCAGCGGAAAGTGGTAACCCGCCTCTTATGATTGCCATTGATCAGGAAGGTGGCCCAGTAGCCCGGTTGGGACCACCTTTCACAGTTTTCCCGGGAAACAGAGCCATAGGAGCAGACAAATCCGAGAGGGCCGCGAGGGAATTTGGCACACTAACCGCGCAGGAATTTAAGGGCGTGGGAATCACAATGAATCTTGCACCGGTATTAGACGTGGTTCCACAGGGGCTCAATTTCGTTATGGCAGATCGGGTCTTCGGAGAAGAGCCGGAATTGGTGGCACGCCTTGGCAAGGTAGTTATTGAAACCCTCCAGAAGAACGGGATCCCCGCTACCGGGAAGCATTTCCCTGGTATTGGTCGCACGACAGTCGATTCTCATCTTGATCTCCCCCATCTTGACATAGAGCGCCATGTACTTGATTCGACTGACCTGATCCCTTTCCGTGCTGCGATTGGAAGTGGTGTAGAGGCTATGATGCTGTCGCACGTGGTCTATCGAGATCTTGACAGCCAATGGCCGGCGAGTCTTTCGTCCATCATTGCGAAGGACCTTTTGCGGGAGGCCATGGGCTTTGAAGGGATCACAATGACCGATGACCTTGATATGGGGGCTGTTCACAAACACTTTGATGTTGAAACCGTGGTCAGTAGAATTATGGATGCTGAAATTGATATTGCATTGATATGCCATGATCGGTTCAGGATAGAAACAGCCTATGGGGCACTGTTAAAGGCCGTTCGAGAATCAGAGGAAGTAAGGAAAAAGGCAACTGCGTCCGTCCAACGTATTCTGAATCTAAAACACAGGTATGCACCTGTGTGATATAGTATTTTGGATTTTGGATTCCAAACAAAACCTTGAATAACAGAACGGAGGAAATGGCTAATCATGAACGCTTCAGGAGCACGTAAGTATTCTAAAGACTACACTGATTTCACATATCCGATTATCAT
>MAXP01000030.1 GCA_001751085.1 Desulfobacterales bacterium C00003060
GGTGGAAGAAATTCGATCCAGGATGCCGAACCCTGAAAAAACATTTGTCTTCTGTCATCGTTTTTACACAACCAGCCGGATTGCTGTTTATGTTCATCCGGAAACAGAAGCAACAACCTTACGCAACAAATTCGATCAATATCGTCTCTGGTTTTCTGCGGAGGACCACAGGGGGTGGGATGCTTTGTTTGTTATTGAGGATCGCGCTGTCGAGAGGTCTGAGCGCTACATGCCCCTGTTTCAGGAAATGGATCCTGAACCTGTTAAAATCGAGGTGTTTCGCAAGGGACAGATAGCGCACGCGTTGAGCGTTTTCCGGTACTATGGTTTCAAGGGGAAGTATGAAGAGAAATAGGCGTAGGGGTCTTGGAGGACCTACCGCGACCGCCATCTTTCACAATTGCCTCGATCCGCTTCAAAATTTCGGTTGCCTGGGCAGAAAGCCCTTGACGCGGTGAAGATACTTCCAACGTCTGTTTTAATGATCGCTTTAACTTCAAAAGCTCGTAGATCTCTTCAGGCCTGTAACCTTCGCCCCGCAGCAGCCTGAAGGTTTCCCACACACTGACTTGAGGTTCATTGAACCCGTGTTCGATTCTTTGAATCATATCGACCATGAGTCGGCTAGCCTCGGCAGAATCCATAGTGTTATGTCGCCACGACAGGCCGAGGCCGGACAGGCCGAATTTATCCTTGTCTTCGTTGACCAGCATGTCCTTTGAGTAGTAAAACAGGTTCGGCTGGTAAAAGGGAAGTTTGCTTGAGTTGATCAAATCCACCGTCTCTGCAAAAGTATCCGGGGTTTCTCCCGGATATCCTAATATAAAGCCGCCTTCACCGTATATTCCATGATCATTCAACCTTTTAATGGCCTCAATTACCAGATCCCTCTTGAGATGCTTGTCCATGTTATTGAGTATCATCTGGCTTCCAGATTCGATACCCATATTGACGAATTCACAACCTGCGCGTTTCATAAGTTTAAGCATTTTGGGCGTCAGTGCGCTGGCCCGTGCATAGGTTGACCATGTAAAATCAAACTTCTCCCCTATCATCATTTCCAGAATGGATTCCATGCGCTTGCGGTTGCCGGTCAAGTTATCATCGGTAAAGCGGATATGCTTGACAAACCCCAGGTTTTGAATCAGGCGCAGTTCATTTCGTAAAACCGACAATGACTTGTAATGAACCTCCGGGCACAACCGCCAGCAAGTGCAGAAACGGCAACGGAAAATGCACCCCCGGCTACTGGTCACGGGCAAGGTTTTACGCAGGTATGCTCTGGGAATTTCACTCCAGTCGATAGTTGTGCGGTCCATTTCCAGGTATTCCTGCTCCCGGCGGGTAAAAACCATTTCTTTGTTGCCGTCAAAGAATGCAAGGTTGGGCACATCGGCCAGATCGCCCTCATTTCTCAAGGCGGAAAGAACATTGACTAATGTCTGTTCACCCTGAAACTCTATCACAAAGATATCCACCTTGTCTTGAAAGGTAGTCAGCCAGTTCATTGTCTCCGGAAAAAGGTTCGGGCCGGCATTCAAGACCTTTTTAACCAGCATCCCTCCGGCGATCACCGGAATCTGTGGATCGAAGCCCTTTATCTTAACAGCCATATCGCCGATCTCATCCAGATAGATAAAGTTGGATGATATGCAGACTGCCAGGGGTTTTTTTCGCAAAAGGTCGGGCCAATCGGCCAGCGAGAAATTCTGTATTATTTCCGGCTCAAATCCTTTACTCCGCAGGTAATGGTAGAGATAAATGCCGTTGAGGGTAATCATATCTGAATGGGTCAAAAATTTATCGAAATTCTCCGGGGTCAGTTCAGGCAATTGGCGGCCGTTTTTTGTGTAATTCATCAAGTCCAACAGGCCCATGTATTTGCCGTTCATGCGCAACTGGAGTTTGGAGATATTGTTATTTACAGCCGCTTGAATTTCCGGAAGATTAAGGGCATTGAATCGGGAAGCATGTCTTGCAGCCCGGCCCATTAAATTTTTCAACCTGTTTTTAAAGTGGGTGTCGTAATTGAGAGGTTGATCGGCAGCTATAATAAACACTCTTGAATTTTTCATTTCAATAACACCTTTCATATCTTAACCCGGATAAACCGGGATTGCGAATTTAGGGATTGAGGAATTGTGGGATTCCTCAAATTTTTTGTAATTCATAACACCACCCAGACCCAAAAGCAATATTTAGTGTCTGAACGCAAACTGGAATTTTTTTTCAAGTTCAAGTCGAAGAGCCCGGACTTTGAGCGGGTTGAAAATCCCGGACTTTGAGCGGGGGGAAGGCGAGGATTATAACCACCCCGCTTAAATACAGCGGG